>NZ_CAXBHN010000004.1:0-209697 GCF_963975605.1 uncultured Zhongshania sp.
ATGCCTTAGCCGAGATTGCAAAGGATAAATAGAGTGGGGTTTATTGAGCGCTTACGAAACATTGGCATAACCAATGAAATATCTTTAGGAAAACTCGTCGATAAAGTAGAAGATCTATTTTATAGAGAAGAAGAGCTCAAAAAATCTATAGAGAGAAAGAAAGGAAAAAATGAAAATTGGAATAACACTGATATATTAGCTGTGACACCGACCAAAATATTTTCAGCCACAAAAATAGTTCAATGTCTATATGAAACAACATTCCCCCATACTTGTGGTACCGACGCAATCTACGGAGACAAGTATCCGAAATATTACAAACTAGACCTACAGCGAGTAGAGAATGTACTACCCGATATCAAGTACATACACATCACTCGACACCCTTACGATGTAGTTAACTCTATGCTAAGAAGGAGCCACAATGCAAAGCAGGGAAAAGACTCCTGGACAAAAAATCAAACGGCGGAAATGGCTATAAATGAATGGATTGAAGCGTGGAATTTTTCTTTAAATAAAGACAAAAAACTCCTTCACATAAAGTATGAAGATTTAATATTCAGCCAAGATACAACCATCCAAAAGATAAGCGAATTCATTACCTCAGATTTAACAAAAATAGACACACAAATCATATCAACAACCGATCATTTCGAACGGGAATTTTTAAACCCAAGAATCATCAAAAAAATAGATGCAACCCTTAATGACCCACCTAAACTTTGGGAAAAATCAATACACGAACTTCAGCAATATGGAGAATTTAAAAAAATAAATCTCAAGAATGAAAATTTAATTAAAAGAATCCTCAATAGATTTCCTAGGAAAACCTAGCCTACCCAAATCTAAAGGATCACCAACCCTATACAAATAATATTGGAAGTAAATAAATAAATACTTTTTTATGAATTCTTCATTTATGAAATTTTCGGAAAAAACCTCTCTCTCCAAATCATTCAAACAGTTGAGCTTTCTACAAGCCCAAACATAGTCACTATTCCCGAAAGCCACCACAGTCTTCAAATGTAGAAGAGCCTCGAACCCGACGCCGGAATTTATAGTAATTACTTTCCTGCAATGACGAATCAACTCATGAACATTCTTATCAGAGATTACCACCCTTCCGCGAGATTCCATACTACGCAACCTCCTTGAAACATCCGGACTCTTACACCGAGGATGCCGCTTCAGGACAAAAATCCCTGGATAATCTAAACTCAACCGATCTATCTTATCTATCAAATCCAGAACAGAGACGATTGACAACGATGCCACTTCATCATCAACAACCTGGAGAGGAATAAAATAATAATCAGTCGACATTATATTCGAATTTGTAAGTTCCTTTTGCTCATATTTGGAACGGCCACTTTTCACATAGTCTGAATAAATATTCTCATAGAAATCATGTGCGCAAGAGAAGTCTGTTACATAGCGATTCTCGCTAAATTTATGGGCAATTTCAGACCAGCCTGAATATCCATACCTATCGAGATTGAAGTAATAGGGAAAAGGTGACTCCTTGACA
Source organism: uncultured Zhongshania sp. (assembly GCF_963975605.1). Lineage (NCBI taxonomy): Bacteria > Pseudomonadati > Pseudomonadota > Gammaproteobacteria > Cellvibrionales > Spongiibacteraceae > Zhongshania > uncultured Zhongshania sp. Next base: position 1,529 of record NZ_CAXBHN010000004.1, read on the forward strand.
TGAATACCTCGATTACGAAAGCCAACTGTATGATAGGAAATCACGCTCACTTTATTAGCATCTTCTTTTATAGTAACCCCAAAATATTGAATCTTAACATCATATGTATACTTATTATCATGCAGATATTTCAGCAGCAAGCTATAAACCCGAATGATTTGATCAAATACTTGCAAGTCACCCTCTAGATCAGTATCGATTCGATAAAAGGCACCTGGAAGATATACAGCGACCTCGCCAGCACAAGCGCTTGAAAAAGTTCTTTCGAATACATCATCAAAAAAATTGAGATTTGGGAAATTAACTTCAATCCTACTAAAAAATTCCTTTAATCGCCTAGATTGTTTGGGAGAAAGCTGATCTCTGTAAAGCAAATAATTGGCTTTAGCGCGACTCAGTTTCATGCACGAAATTAACGATTTTATTTTTCTATAAGCCTCATAACCACTATTAGGCTGGGAATTAGACAGGCTAGATAAGCAGTCAAATAGCCGACTCTCACCATAACCATACTCGTAAACCATTTTAGAGATTTTCCCTACCTCATACTTTGCCTTTCCAAATCCGCAATAGCGACATCTTTCCATATATTTTTTGAACTGATAAGAATTCCCGTAATGATACAAGTATTGAACATTAGATCGGGAAAAAAACAAACCGAAACTAAAGAGACGAATCATCAACAAAGAAAGCTTTATCCCCAAAAAACGAAACATGATTTTTTTTAAAGTCATATTTGAACCCATATTTTCAGAAATAAATCTTCATGAAAAATCCAACAAAAATATCTCTAATAGAAGAAAAATACCTCATCGAACACACTTCATTCAGACAAATGAATTTATACTTTTTAAGCCCACATAATATATATATAAGAAGCAAAAAACATTTTCCATCCCCTATATCAACGTACCGACAAGGGAACAGCTTTTCTAGGCCACGCCCTGTCGCGATAGCATAGTATGCAAAAAACGTAGTTGCCAAAGGGAAATCATTTTTCTGCTTGAACTTATTTGCTCTAGTAACGTTTACCTCTGACTCATACTTATCCTCAATTTCAAAAAGAACAGATCTTCTTAAAACATACGGAGCGTGATGCAACTTTTTTTTTGGCAGAAAATTGTAAGCTTTACTGAGTTCCAGCCCAGCCTTAATCGCCGCATAGTCAACGGGCCTCAGATTCTTTCCGTCATACTCAATATCATGTTTAGATGGAAATACTGACACCACACCATCGGCAGAATAAAAATCATCAATCGCAGAGTGTGAGGCTAGAAAAAAATCATCATTTAGATATAAAAAATACTCACTCAACCCTTCGATCTTGTGGAGACAACTTTCGATAGCGCGTGAATTAAAATTCGGAAGGCAATTCAAATCAGGAAAAATATCTTCGTGTGAAACCACCACTACGCCCAGATTTAGAATCCTTTGCGGGACCTCACAGTTAGTAACAATGTATATCCTATTTACCCAACTAGCGTACTTCTTCAATGAACGTATTGAATAATATATTTCCCACCTGTTTGAAAAGCGAGCATTTGAATTAACACTTTCATGCCAGCTCACATCATCACTCAACCGCCTCGACTCAAATCTGCGCAGTCTAGACCAATCGGGGTCCTGATCGTTAACCCAAGTGTAGACGACATCCACTTCCATCGCTGACCACCTATATCGGATTAATAATATTAATAAAAATTCGTATTTTCTTTATAGACGCCTTATAGAACGGATACAACCCAAGAGCAATAACAACATTTTTCCTTTTCCTGTTTTTATCTGACACTCGTAATTTTGACTGGTGCAATCGGTGTCTGTCAGCATTCAAATTACTTAAAGATTCTAATTTTGAACTTACCCGGACAACAGATGGCTTTACAACTTTTATATCCAATAGCGCCGAATTAGACGTGTAGTGATCAATTGGAAGATAAAGATCAGAAACAATATTAAGCATTTTTATTGCAGCTTCTCTTGATAGCAAATACCCATAAGCACCATAAGGTGGCTCCGCAGGAAATCCTATATGACGCCCAGACGATATTTCCATCTTACCCCATATTTTTAAGAAAACGTCTTTATGACGATTCGATGAAGTGTGAGACCCAAGAAAAATGATATCTGGATCAGTAAGATGCTCAACTGCCGCAGCGCATACTAATTTAAAGTCAGGCTCTAAAACCACATCATCTTCTAGAATCAATGCATATTTCTTTTTTTGTAGAATTATTTTTTTATAGATTTCGATATGAGATAAAGCACAACCAATCTCGGCCGAAGTAAGTACTCGTCCTATCTTGGCTTTACTTTCGACCGAGTTGTATAGATCAACTTTCTGGCTCGGTTTAATCAAACGCCCATCGATTGCATCGAAAAATATCGCCGAGGGGAAAAAATTCGAAAGAAGCTCCTTCATATAGCTTCTTTTAAGCTTATCTCGTTCCAAATTGATTACGTAGCACTCTATTTCATTAGTGCACATGCAAGAATTTCCCTAATACGCCTTACCAATACCTTAGTGTAAGAATGCTTTTTGATGGCATCCTTAACCATTTCGAGAAAACGATACTCCAATTCCGATTGATCCAGTCCGCGACGATTATAAGCAGCCTCCATAGCACGAAAATGCCAGAGCCTAGATAGAAGACGAGCATCCAGCGACCCTCTACTCGCACTATTTTTATGCATCCTGTAAAAATAGAGGAATTCATTTATATACCTGATCTCTCCCACTTCTTCCATTTTGTAGTAAAGGTCATGGTCTTGAGCTCGTTTCAGCGCAGGATTAATGCCTTCAGTTTTATCATAGAACCTTCGCTTGCACGATACGAGATGTGATATTTTTCCTACTTCTAAATGAGAGCGAGAAGATCCGGCACTTTTTCTTATATTTTTTTTAATGATTCGAAGAGCGCTATTACAATCATAATAATTGGAATAAACGAGCGAGCACAGCGAGTTTTCTAAGTGGCACTTCACCATCAATGACAAAGCGTTGCTTGCAAGCTCATCATCAGAGTCCAGGAAACAGAATATTTCACCGCTTGACTCTTCTACACATTTTCGCTTTGTGTAGCCTGTGCCGAAATTCTCCTTGTTTCTAAATACCTTTATTTTATCGCTTTTAAGTTCCTTGATGATATCGAGAGAATCATCCTCTGAGCAATCATCAACTATCACAATTTCGTAGTGCTTATAATCCTGACTTAGAACGCTATTGATTGCACCTGCTATAAACTCGGCACTGTTAAAGCTCGCAATTAGCACTGAAAATTTAGGGGAATTGCTCAAAATCAACTCCGAATCTTCTCTATGATAGCAGTAGTGGAAATACTTTTTGTCCTCTTCAAATAAACTATTTCACAAAGATCACTATACTCATCGAACCGCCCCTCCCAATCATCACCCATCACTAATAGCCCGGCACTGTAGCGGGTAATATAGCTTCCTTTATCTTCTAACCGTTCCTCAAAGAAACATTCGTCCACAGATTTTAAAGACGAAATAATTTCATATCTTTCTTCTTGAGAGTAAACAGGAAGTCGCTTCTTTTTCTTGAAAGTTAGTTCGTCTGTGGACACACCTACGACCAGATGATCTCCTAAAGATCTAGCTTTTTGCAAAATGCGCAAATGCCCTACATGAAAGACATCAAAAGTCCCAAATGTTATCACCACTTTACTCATGGGCAGCTCTCATACAATTCTCAATACTTCCTGGCACGCCCTGTCGGATGACGAGCCATCAGCATAGTGTTGATAAACCAACGTCTTTATCGTTTCACGCTGCTCATCAATGCTTGGCAATCCAGCCTCCAAAGTTTCAACGGATTCTGCGATCACTAACTTAAATTCAGCAAGGTCTTTAACTGCCTCACCATATCTGTAACTTCCATCCAAACTAAATCCCTTCCTGAACGGCGGCGGCACATCGAGGTATATCGCTGGACGATCCAGCAACAGGAAGTCAAAAACTATCGACGACCAATCGTATATCAGAATATCGGTCAGCAAGAGCAGTCGCTCTGTATTTGGGTATTTATCCGCAGGTACGGCATATATATTTTCGGACTGCTTACTGCCTTGCGACGCATTCATATGCATCCGTATCAGAAAGATGCAACTGTGCTCTTCAGCCACTTGACTGAGCTCACGAAGAAACTCAGTCTCTACCATGCCAAAGGGATACAGGCTTCGCTCTGCGTCGTCTTGCTTCCAGGTAGGCGCGTACAGAATCACTTTTCTGTCAGTGACTGGAATATCGTACTCACGCATAAGCTCGTCCCGGCTGATTTTTCCCGGATTGACCAGCACATCTGTTCTAGCATAGCCAGTCGCTTTCAGCTTTTGTCGCTTAAAGCCAAACTTTTTCTCATACAGATCGGCCATAAACTCTGAGGCCACCCAGATTTCGTCATATCGGTGTTGCACTTTGAAATCATCTTTATCAAAGCCCTTGAAGGGTATTCCATGCCAGACATCAATAAACCTTAAGGAGGAATAATCCAGCAGCAAGACCAACGAGTGAAGGCCGTGGTCACTGATAAGCGCTTTCGCTCTTACGATTAGTTTCAATGCCTGAGGGCTGCCTGCCCAGACCACCGATATGCCCTGCCTCTTTAGCTGCCGATAATAGGGGTAATCCATGGTGAGGTAGGTCAAGCTCAACTCGTCGTACTTCAAGCTCTCGCGGTATATGGCACCAAGATTACCATTGAGTTTGTGACCGTAGAGCACCACTTGGTTGTTGCTGGCTATAAATCGCCGCAAAAGCACCGCCAACAAGGCGTTGAAGGTCATTAGCCCCAACCATAGCCAGTGCCAGGGATTGCGCTTATCGACTTTCATTGTTTGCTGGCACTTGATGTGATTGATGTTTGTGCACTAGCAGGCTGGAGCACCAATTCTTGATACCCCTCCTCGAATTCCTCACTTCTATGGCTGATGATAAAGATGCAACAAGCAGGAAAGGTCTGCTGAATGCCACTCAGAATCGCCTTGGCCGATTCAACATCCAATGGAGAAAGGCTCTCGTCCAGGAACAGCAGTTGCGCCTTTTTATATAGCGCCCTGGCAATAAGCACTCGACATTTTTGTCCGCCAGAGAGATTGGTCGCACCTTCGCTGATTGTCTCACCGGGCAGAGAATCCAAGCCGCAGATATCGTAGATGCGGTTATACAGCGGCGCATCGCAGGCGCTACCCGCGATATTGTCCAGCAAAGTGCCTTCAAAAAGGTAGCCGCTTTGATTGACGTAGGCAATGGAAGCCCACCACTTGGGCAAGGGAATATCGTTCAGATCTACGCGATCTATAAGGATTTTCCCGGCCTGGGGCTTGCGCAAACCGGCCAATAGTTCAATAAGGGTGGTCTTACCCGCACCCGACGGCCCGTTTATTCGCACTACCCCGGTAAGCGTAAGATCGGCAGTTAGATTCTGGAACACCCAGTCCTGCCCCTGGTGGGCATAGCACACCCCATCCAGACTCAGTTGTCTGAAATCGTCAACCGCTCGGGATGGTGCGGGCTCCTGTGCCGTGAAAGACAGCGATTGCCATTCCTCTTTCACACTCTCAAGCACCACTGCGGCACAGGTGACCTTGCTGACGGCGTGGTAGATTTGCTGAGCAGCGGGAAGGATTTTATAGGCGGCAACGGCAAAGAGTGAAATTGTCGCAACCAATTGATGGGTGTTTTCTGCTGACTTGCCCAGATAATAAGCTGCAATCAGCAACAGCGTCATCCCCAATACCTCAATGAAGTTGCGGGGAATGGTACCGAGAATTTCGATATTGGCCGTTTTTCTGGAGGTTCTTGTTTTGATCTGCCGGAAATGCTCCAGGTAATCTCTCAAGCGACCATCAATATGAATGTTCCGATAGTCCGCATAGCTGCCAGTAATCATCTGGTTGAGCTGCTTCTGCGATTCGAAATTTTCTACACTCATGCGCTTCAGCTTTGTTTTGATCAGCGAATACACCAGGAAATAAGCACCCGCAATTATCAGCAGAAGAAACAGGGTGACGCGAACATTGAAGGCCATCAGCAACGCAGCAATAACACCAAGCTGCACGGCGCGGGAAAGTATGACGAAGCTGGAATCGATGATACCCGCGGCCACCCGCTCACTGACGCCGTTGACGTTGCGCAAGAACGCCGACCCGGGGCGCTGGTAAAAAGGCTCTATCGATTGGGCCATGTAATGGTTGAAAGCCCTTGCCGAAATATCTGCACTTATCCTACGGATAAAGCGCTGCCGGGCGAAGACGCCCAGCGTGGTCATTAGGGCACCGCCCCAGATAAAACCGATGGCGCCAGCAGTGACCATCGCCAGAAACACCGGCTTCTCCGGCTTGCCCAACCACAGATACAGGGTATGCAAATAACCCTTTTCAACAGCTCTCTCAAAGTCTATCAGCGACGTGACGGCAGGGATGATGGCTGCAATACCGACCAAGTCCGCTATGGCGGTAATGCTCAACAAAACAGCAACCAGCCAGTATTCACGCCGCTGCTTTGCAGCTAACAAGGCGAACGCGGATTTAATTGCCGAATACATCTTCAAGCTCGTAAAAACAGGCGTAATTGCAAACGGCTGATCCTGTGTACAAATTGCTCATGATGCTGCATCAGCGCTCCTTATACATCAGCGCAGTTATCTGCTCGGATATCAAACCCATCATAAACAACATGAACCCGCTGGTTAACAACAGAGCGCTCATATTAGTAAACCTACTCATTATAGTGAATGTATATCCATACCAACCCAAACCAAGCAAAAAGAAGAATGCCGCCGCGGGCGTAAATAATTTTAACGGAGAATACAGCGTAGCTACTTTGAAGATGATTAACAAAAATCGCATACCGTCTTTCAAAGGTTTAATATGGCTCTTCCCTTCCCTCTGTGCAGCATGAATCGGTACATACTTTACTGAATAGCCCGCGCGAAAAAATGCCATTGTGCTCGTTGTGGGGTAGGAAAAACCATTCGGTAATAAGTAAAGAAATTCTTTAAATTTCTCGGCACGCACCGCGCGAAAGCCCGATGTTAGATCCTCTACTTTATGACCAGTCATATATGTTGCGAGCTTATTATATAAACCGTTCGCCAATCCACGACCGACACTTGCCTGGGAGCCCGACTGACGCGCTCCCACCACCAAATCATATCCCTCATCAATCAACGCCAATAATGAACTAATATCTTTGGGGTCATGCTGGCCATCGGCGTCCATAAAAACAATAACATTCCCCGTTGCCGCTCTAGCACCTGCCTTAATAGACGCCCCATTTCCTTTCGAGTAGGGGTGGTTGATGACAATTGCGCCAGCAGATTTAGCTAATAGGCCCGTTTCGTCGGTAGAGCCATCATTCACAACAATAATTTCTGCTTCAGGAAACTGCTCTTTAATTGCCGCAGCTACTACAGCAACTGTAGCTGCTTCATTCTTTGCCGGTAAGACAACCGAAAAATTCATATTTTTACCATTTATCGTATGCTCTTTTATTTAGTTACAGCGGATCTAATTCAAGCCACCCAACTGGTAATGCGGTCTTTTTATCTACTAATGCGGTCCAGAATGCCTTTTGAGCTTGCACCGGCAACCACAAAAGATCATTTTTATCTCTTTCTATACTTAGCAGCTCGCGACTCAACTCTTCACCAATACTTGGAAACTTCTCTTCCAATTCAGCTAATGTTTTTGCATGCGCTAGCACATCGGGCACATGAGCACTTACAGGGTGATAATTTTCGACCACATGCTGTAGATCTCGCCCGCCATCTAGTGACGACATAATGAGCGCCATTTGCTTCTCAGGATCGCTTATTCTTTCGACATATACTGTTCTGTAGCCGCCAAAGCTAGCCTTTGGAAATTCAGGGCTAGTCCCTTGCTTGATTTCCTGCTTAGTCAACTCCCCAGCACTTACGACAACGTAACGGTCTGCTGTAAATACTAAAAACACTGGACGCAAATCTACTACCGTTGACATCCCGTAAGCCAAAGCCGCGATTTGTATGCTAATCACTACCGCATAATCACTTAGCAGTGATTTCATTTTTTTTTGCGGGCTATATATAACAAATGAAACCAAGGGCCCCAGCAATAGGTCGCACGTCAACACCAGTATCAAAAGGCTTCCCGCATCCATCATTTTTGCAAAGGGCGCAGGAAACCACTGTTTAAATACCAAATAACTAACTATACCCGCCACTAATGCAGTTATAACAAAGTGCGTCGAAAATGCTTTTAATTTTGCGTACCACACATCCAGCCTCACAATACAAAAATAACTGACTTAGACTTCAAAGCTCGTATTACGCTCCGCTTTCCAACGCCGCCAAGTCCCGCTGCCAACGCTTCATTATTAACGAGTTCTTTGTACGCGGTTTTAGCGTTCGCGCCCACTGTAAAAACTCCCTACCGGCTACATCACCCTTATTGGCCAAGAGCAATCGATACAATACTTGAATTGTTTCTAAGTCTGGTTTTTTTTCAAGTCCTTTGCGCATTTCCATCATCGCCGCTTCTGTGTCACCCCTTGCCAAATAAATATTAGCTCGAATAGCCGACAATCGATTGGGATCGGTACCGCGACGATATACCGGATTGCTTTTGATCAAATCAACAAGCTCTAAAACGTCAGTTGACTGCAGTCCAGCGCAGTGGCCCTGTAGCTGCAAACGCATAACCGCCTCGAGTGACGAAATAGTTAACAAACTAAAATCACCGAATGGTAATGTCTGCCGGACACTCTCCAGCCAAGCCTGCGTTGTAGCCTCTCGCTCAGTTTTCACATAACAACTGGCCCTTAAACCTTGCACCGAAACACTCGTTAGTTTTGGGTTTCTTTCCAAAGCCCCGCCATATAATGCCAGCACCTCGTCCACTCGACCCGCATTCATGTAAGCACCAGCCATTAATTGCAAGGCGCGCGGCGAATCTGGATGGTCTTTCGCCCACACTATCAGCTGGCGACTCCCCCATGTGGAGCTTGTCTGCCAAAGTACAAAAATTAGAAAACCTGTATAGATTATAGAAGCCGTAATTTTCAAATTGGCTGAAACCGGCGCCTTTAAAACGCTGACAACTAAAAGCAGCACAGGCCCAATAATTGGAATGTAGTTGCGATGTTCAAAATACAAATACAAGGGAAACAAACTAGATTCGATTAAATGCCCAAACAGATACCAAAGTAATGCAAACAACGCTAAGGGCTTTCGTCTACGCCACAGCAGAATTGAAGCAGCAAAAACAGCACCCCATGCCAGCAGGGAAAGCTGAACAATTCGGTCTGAAAAATGACGGATTGGGTAGTCATCTGCAAATGGGCTCATATCCGCAAATCTTGGGAGAAATGCCACCCGTAGATACTCCCATAAAATAACTACTTGGCTGGCAAGACGCTCAGACAAGGTAAACGGCCGATTCCAATATCTTGCCTCTACGCTTGGAATACAACTCACTATATAGGCAAGTAATAATAAACTTGGTAAACACAATGCCGCGGTCAAAGCATAGCGGCAGAATTTAGGCTTAGCCCCCGCGTCAATTACACTTTTTTCTTTGGTGAATAAAAGGCCGTGCATAGCCAATAGCAGCAACGGCAATAGGGCTCCATTCTCCTTGGTAAACATTGCCAGCAAAGTACATACACCAATGCCAATAATTGACGCAAAAAGGCCCCAGCAATTCCGCTCATGCGCTTTCACTCGCGCGTATAAATAGCAGTGCACGCCAAGCAACATAAATAATGCACTTAGCGACGTCATTCTTTGCACTGCCATTAGCGACGTCGATGCCAATATTGGCAGCGCGCCCCACAGCAACGACGCTATAGGAGCCAGCCAAACACTTGTACCAAGCACAGCAGGAGCTTGAATTTGTAAACGACGCATCGCCCACGCCAATAGCGCAACGTTACCTAAATGGATCGCGATATTAGCGCCAATAAATGGGAGGGGGTTATTCGGGTAAGCGTCGCCATGAAGTAAAAAACTTGCTAAGGCGACAGGACGTCCCAGGGGGCCGGCGTGACCGGTGAAAACATAATATATCGCACTTGGAATATCTATAACTTGTAGTACACCCTCAAAATTAAGGGCATCATCTATAAAAAACATGCCGTGAATTCCTGGCCAATACACAATAGCTAGAGCAAGTAATCCAGCAAACATTATTCGCGCTATAGTCGCTTGCGATTCTGGGTGCATTGGCAGTTTTCCGTCCAGTAAAAAAAATAGCCCCAAAAGGGGCTATTTTCTCTCCAAATAATTGGAGAAGGGTCAAGCAAGCTTAGAAAGTACCACGACAGGAACCCGGTAGGAATTTAGGATCCATAGTAGTACCGTCAGTACCTAAGCCACAACGCCAGCCGTATACTGCAACACCCACGTCAGTGGTAGCAATCGTATTCGTTGCGTCTTTCATAGGCACAAGACTTACAACTTTGCTAGCTGCATCACCCAAATCACTTGCGGAACTTGACGTAACGGTGATCACACCAGCCGCACTAGTCGCGATTGATGCAACATATTTCGTCGCATTAATTCCAGCAACGGTATGCTCACAACCCCAATCACCGGCCACAGGTAAAGCTGTGCCTGATGAGCTTTGAATCGTTTCAGTAATGCTGGTACGGCACTGCGATGCTGCCAATACTACCTCAGACACTTTTGCGCGAATTGTATAATCTTGGTAAGCAGGTAAGGCAACCGCTGCCAAAATACCGATAATCGCGATAACGATCATCAATTCAATCAATGTAAAACCTTGTTGAACTTTCTTCATAATGAACTCCGCTAAATTTTGATTTCTTCTTGTGATAGAAATCCATCACTAACGGTATGGTTATCAATATTTGTGCCAGCAATTCAGGAGCCGCCCACAATATGGCGCAAAAGCGTGACACATGGGAGCACAGGCAATTCCAGCTTTCATTATGTAGTTCTGTACAAACACGCCATATAGACACAAATCCGTCTTAACTGACAAAAAACGTCACTAAGTAGCGAAAACTCTCCGTCCGCCTGAATCTATATCTCTTAAATGACACCTACAATTCATCCCACCGCCCTGCGTAGTGCTTAATCTAATAATAGGCACTATACTGTTTTCATTACGTTTTTAACGATAAAGTGACGCTATGAACAGCCCCATAACGCCCTTAAACGGCCTAGCCAGACGCCTTGTTTACGACGAGATTCTTGATGAGGATACCGTTCGTAAAGCACAGGAGACCGCTCAGAAAGACAAAAAGAGCTTAGTGTCTTATTTGGTGAGCAAACAGCTTGCCGATGGCGTAAAGATAGCAGAGATAGCCGCAGACGAGTTTGGTATTCCATTTATCGATTTGCGCTCCTACACCGCTGAGCTCGCCCCGCAAAAAATTATCGATAACAAGTTAATTAAACTTCACCGCACACTGCCGCTTTGGAAGCGCGGGAAACGCTTGTTTATTGGCATGTCAGACCCGACAAATATCCATGCCCTAGACCAAATTAAGTTTCATACCGGTCTAACGACTGAACCCATTATTGTCGAGGAAGCGGCGCTCAATGCCGCCATCGACAAATACCTTTCCGCGCAAGAAGAATCCCTCGCCGACAGCTTGGGCGACATGGACGACGTCAGCCTTGAAAATCTTGATATCGAAGCCGTTGATGAAGACGGTGGTGGGGAAGCTGATCTTAAGGGTGCCGATGAAGCCCCGGTGGTTAAGTTTATTAACAAAGTACTTATAGATGCAATACGCGGCGGTGCTTCAGATATTCACTTTGAACCTTATGAAAAGATTTACCGCGTGCGTTTTCGTACCGATGGCATATTACAAGAAGTAGCGCGACCACCTGCATCATTAGGCTACCGCCTTGCCGCTCGCTTAAAGGTTATGTCACAGATGGACATTTCTGAGCGGCGAGTGCCACAGGATGGCCGGATCAAAATGAAGCTATCTAAAACCCGCGCCATAGACTTCCGGGTTAACACCCTTCCGACACTTTGGGGCGAAAAGGTTGTACTTCGGATACTTGACCCAAGCTCTGCCCAAATGGGCATTGACGCTCTAGGTTATGAGCCAAGCCAAAAAGATATGTATATGAAAACCCTGAATCAACCACAGGGCATGATTCTGGTTACTGGACCTACCGGCTCGGGTAAAACGGTTTCTCTTTATACCGGCCTTAACATCCTTAATACCCCTGAGCGCAATATATCCACCGCTGAAGATCCGGTAGAGATCAACCTGGAAGGGATTAACCAAGTACATGTAAACGCCAAAGTTGGCCTCGGCTTTCCTGAAGCGCTGCGCTCTTTTTTGCGCCAAGACCCTGACATTATCATGGTCGGTGAGATTCGTGATTTGGAAACAGCGGAAATTGCCATTAAGGCGGCCCAAACCGGTCACTTGGTACTATCTACCCTTCACACCAATAGCGCCTCAGAGACCTTAACGCGACTGTTGAATATGGGCGTACCGGCTTTCAATGTGGCAACATCCGTTAGCCTTATCATTGCCCAGCGCTTAGCGCGACGCTTATGTAAGGAGTGTGCCATTCCGCTAGATGTGCCACAGCACACCTTAATAGAAGAAGGATTTACCGCAGAACAACTGGAAAAGGCAACCATCATGCATCCAGTAGGCTGCGAGCGCTGCAATAATGGGTATAAAGGCCGCGTAGGGATTTACGAAGTAGTTCGCATCACCCCGGAGATTTCTCGTATTATTATGGAAAATGGCAATTCAATTGAAATTGCCGCACAGGCGCAAAAGGAAGGATTTCCAAATTTACGGCAATCAGCGCTAAAGAAGTGCGCGCAGGGTGTAACCAGCCTTGAAGAAGTGAACCGAGTGACCAAGGATTAATAATGGCAACAGCACCCAAAACACAGGTCTTTGTTTGGCAGGGCGTAGATAAACAGGGCCGTAAAACACGAGGCGAACTTACAGCGGGGTCTAGTGCCTTAGTAAAAGCGCACCTTCGCAAGCAGGGTATTGCTGCTAAAAATGTGAAGCGCAAACCCAAGCCTTTATTTAGTAACAAAAAGGCGATAAAGCCCGCTGATATCGCCATTTTTACTCGTCAAATGGCAACCATGCTTAAAGCGGGTGTTCCTTTAGTACAAAGTTTCGACATTGTAGCTGAAGGCGTGGAAAATCCGACCATGCAAGAGCTGGTTGTTGACATAAAAAACGAGGTCGCGTCTGGCGGCGGCTTCGCAAATGCATGCGCCAAGCATCCAAAGTATTTTGATGAGCTATTTTGTAGCTTAATCGCATCCGGTGAACAATCTGGTACGCTTGAAGTAATGCTAGATAGAGTCGCAACCTACAAAGAAAAGACAGAAGCATTGAAGGCGAAAATCAAAAAAGCATTAACCTACCCGATTGCCGTCATGGTGGTTGCGGTAGTCGTAACGGCAATTTTGCTCATTAAGGTTGTACCCACGTTTGCCACAACGTTCGAAAGCTTTGGCTCCGACCTTCCCGCGTTTACCAAACTGGTTGTCTCACTCTCGGAATGGATGCAGGCGAACTGGTATATATTATTGGGTTTAGCCATTGCGGCAGGGTTCTCGTTTAAAACCGCTAGACAAAAGTCACAAGCGTTTTCCGACTGGGTAGACAAAATAACGCTTAAAATTCCTGTAATTGGTGATATCGTTTTTAATTCTGTTATTGCGCGATTTTCACGAACCTTGGCAACCACTTTCGGCGCCGGCGTACCTTTAGTCGACGCACTTAGCTCAGTTGCTGGAGCAGCCGGTAACGCGGTATATAGTAAAGCGATTTTTCAAATAAGAGATGATGTAACAACAGGCCAAACCTTGTATTCATCGATTAAATTCACCAATCTTTTCCCGAACATGCTACTGCAAATGGTTTCCATTGGTGAAGAATCTGGCTCACTAGATGAAATGCTCGACAAGGTAGCAACTCACTACGAAGAAGCAGTAGATAACGCGGTCGACACTCTAACCGCATTGCTTGAACCGTTTATTATGTCGATACTCGGCGTGCTTGTAGGGGGCCTAATGATTGCGATGTATCTACCAATCTTCATGCTGGGTTCCGCAATGTAATTAGGTGTTGCCGAAACACTATTCGCTCCCGACTACATATTTACCGCTGAGTATTGTATGAATTTCTTTACCGCTCTAGAAAGCGCCCCAGTATTTACCATCACAACAATTGGTATTTTCGGACTATTGATCGGCAGCTTCTTCAACGTAGTCATATACCGCCTACCGAAAATGATGGAAGCTAACTGGCGGGAAGAGTGTGAGTATTTATTGAATGACGGTGAGCCTTCTACCCCACCGGCGCCAGCCACTGAATTTAATTTAGCGATTCCCAATTCACACTGTCCATCCTGCAATGCGCCAATTAAAGCTTGGCAAAATATCCCCGTAGTGAGCTACGCCGTCCTACGCGGGCGCTGCGCGAATTGTAAAGTTAGTATTAGTCTCCGCTACCCACTTATTGAAGTTATCACAGCGCTTATCAGTATTATGCCGCTGCTGATTTTTGGCATTACTCCTTACGCGTTTGCGATTATTTTATTTAGCTGGCTGCTATTAATTCTTACCGTCATCGATATCGATCATCAGTTATTGCCGGATCAAATCACCCTGCCACTACTGTGGCTAGGACTGCTGTATAACAGCGTATTTGGGCACATCCCCATTACCGATGCGCTATGGGGCGCAATGGCTGGGTATATGATTTTATGGAGCGTCTTCTGGCTCTTTAAAATCGTTACCGGCAAAGAAGGCATGGGTTACGGCGATTTTAAATTACTCGCCGCGCTAGGCGCTTGGCTCGGCTGGCAGTATCTGCCGCTGATTATTTTATTATCATCCGTTGTTGGCGCCGTATGCGGCGGACTTATCCTGGCACTTAATCGCAAGTCAACGTCGACGCCAATGCCCTTTGGCCCTTACTTGGCCGGAGCGGGCTGGATTGCAGTCTTTTGGGGCGATGCCATCATTGACGGTTACCTCGGTTTCGCCGGCCTACGCTGAGGAATTACTGACTAATTACTGCGCTCGGTATTTTGAACGTCTGCGGTGCTCGGAATACTCATTTACTCCGCTCCGGCAACGTCTAAACTCCCTTCGCTTGCGACATTACTCAGGAACCCCTAGGATCCATAATTCATTAAAAAGCTAAATTTAAATATGACCGAAACCAAATATGAGTAATTTAATAGTAGGTTTAACCGGTGGTATCGGGAGTGGCAAAACCGCCGTTTCTGATCGCTTTGCTAAGCTTGGTATTGGTATCGTCGATGCCGATGTGATTGCCCGAGAAGTTGTTGAGCCGGGTACCGAAGCACTGGCAAAAATCACGTCGCGTTTTGGCAATGATCTAATTCAAGAAGATGGACAACTCAATCGGGCAGCACTTAGGCAAACCATTTTTGCCGACGCCAATGCAAAAATCTGGCTTGAGTCTCTTCTACACCCACTCATTGCAGATGAGACACTTAGACAACTCGGCGGGATTCAAAGCACCTACGGTATTTATGTCTCGCCGCTACTCGTCGAGAGTAAACAGCAAAGTTTTTGCCAGCGCCTGGTAGTGGTCGATGTGCCGCAGTCCGTACAATTGACCCGCACAATGACACGAGACAGTAACGAACAAGCGCAGGTTGAGCGCATTATAGCGAGCCAAGCAACACGCGAAGAACGATTAGCCGCTGCGACAGACGTCATCG
Organism: uncultured Zhongshania sp.; assembly: GCF_963975605.1. Lineage (NCBI taxonomy): Bacteria > Pseudomonadati > Pseudomonadota > Gammaproteobacteria > Cellvibrionales > Spongiibacteraceae > Zhongshania > uncultured Zhongshania sp. The sequence goes on from NZ_CAXBHN010000004.1 coordinate 17,253, forward strand.
ACAATACCTCAGGGTTTACTGATTTAGACCGACAAATCACCCGGCTTCACCAACAATTTTTAGAACTAGCGGGAGGGAATTAATGGCCAATGCAAGCAAGAAGCCCACAGTAGTGGCGTGTCCTAACTGCGGCACGGAACAGGTTTGGGATACCCGCAATGAGTTCCGTCCTTTTTGCTCTGCCCGATGTAAGAATAATGATCTTGTCGCATGGGCGAATGAGGATCACGCTATTCCAGGACAGCCCTTAGAGGATGTTTTTAGCGAAGATTTGGAAGGTGGTTATTAGAAAAAAGGACATTCGCTGACGCTCACACTGGATCCCCGATCGGGGTCGGGGATGACGTGGTGTGTTATATAAAGGTATTCGCTTCGCCCATTTGCGTCCCCGGTCGGGGGAGGCGTCATTTTATAGAGCCGCGGGATGACGTATTTCTGGCTTCGGACGTTAACCCGCCGTCATTCTCAGCACACTAACGTCGTCATCCTCAACTCGATTGAGGATCCATAACCTCGGGCTTTGTAGCACTCCGCCGTTACGTCAGAAGTCAGACGTCTGGCGTCCGACGCTAAAGGCATTCGCTGACGCTCACACTGGATCCACGATCGGGGTCGGGGATGACGTGGTGTAGTGGCGTCATTCTCAGCGCACCACCGCCTTCATCCTCAACTCGATTGAGGGTCCATAACCTCGGGCTTTGTAGCACTCCGCCGTTACGTCAGAAGTCAGACGTCTGGCGTCCGACGCTAAAGGCATTCGCTGACGCTCACACTGGATCCCCGATCGGGGTCGGGGATGACGTTGTGTGTTATATAAAGGTATTCGCTTCGCCCATTTGGATCCCTAGTCGGAGATGACGTATTTCAGGCTTCAGGCACGTAGGTTGGGTAGAGGAACGAAACCCAACATTGATGTGGCGGCGTACTCCGATTGTTGGGTCGTGTCACACTCATGTTGGGTTTCGCTCTGTTCTACGCCAACCTACAGGCTCTTTTACGCTGATTGTATTACGTCGATAATTGCTACATTAGCAGCTGGAAATTCGTATTCACGAAGTGTGCTCGGCCTCACCCAGCGCAGTGGTTGACCTTCCTTTCCGATTGGCTCGCCTTCAAAACCTGACACTGCCCACACGTCGAGAAACACAACTTTATCGCTATAGTCATGACGTATTTCTAGCAATGGGGTACAGCTCGAAGGGGTGACAACGATTCCTAGCTCTTCGTGCAACTCGCGAGCCAGGGCATCACAGACTGTTTCACCCTGCTCAACTTTACCACCGGGAAATTCCCACAAGCCGCCTTGATGTGCGTCATCGTGACGACGAGCGATAAGTATCTGCCCTTGGGCGTTATAGATGACCCCTACCGCAACGTGTATCTGTTTATTAGCTGCGGTATTCGGCATTGATTTTGACGTAGTCGTAGGAGAAATCTGTCGTCCACACGGTCTCGGTGTGCTGGCCGCGATTCAAATTAATACGAATCGTGATTTCGGACTGCTTCATGACCGCCGCGCCCGCCGCTTCGGTATAGCTTGCCGCACGGCCGCCGTGTTCGGTAATCAATACGTCGTCGAGGTGTACTGTTAAAATCGATACATCCAAGGCTTCAACACCGGCACGGCCAATCGCCGCCAATATACGACCCCAGTTCGGGTCGCTGGCAAACAGCGCTGTTTTCACTAGAGGCGACTCTGCAACTGCATAGGCAACCTTAAGCGACTCTGACACATCCTTGGCACCAGCCACTTCTACCGCGACGAATTTGGTAGCACCTTCACCGTCGCGCACAATGGCGTGGGCCAGCTCAAGAAAGACTTCGTTGAAAACCGTTTGCAGCTTTTCGAAAGTTTGACCTTCCGATACTGACAGCACTTCACCGCCTGCCTTGCCTGTTGCGACCAAAACACAGGAGTCGTTTGTTGAGGTATCACCGTCGATAGTAATGCGGTTAAACGACGCATCTGCAGCGACATCTAACATCGCCTGCAATACATCTGGCGCAATAGCGGCATCCGTTGCAACGTAGCCCAGCATCGTGGCCATATTAGGCTTAATCATACCGGCACCTTTGGATATACCGGTGACAGTGATGGTACGACCGTCGATCTCTATTTGTCTTGAGGTTGCTTTAGGGCGGGTATCGGTAGTCATAATACCGTTAGCGGCCCGCTCCCACGCATCTGCCGATAGCGCTGTCACTGCGGCGGGCATGGCGGCAACAAGTTTATCGAGGGGAAGTTTTTCGCCAATAACCCCAGTAGAAAAAGGTAAAATCTGCTCTGGAGCAACCCCAACCTGTTCCGCTAACGCTGCACAAGAGGCGTGCGCGTCTGCCATACCGATTACTCCGGTACCAGCGTTGGCGTTGCCAGTGTTGATCAACAAATAGCGTGGTGAGTCTGCAGCAAGGTGCTTTTTAGCAACCGTAACGGGGGCCGCGCAGAACGCATTAAGCGTGAATACGCCAGCAACGGAACTGCCTTCGGCTAACTCGAAAACAACGGTATCAATTCGTCCTGCCTTTTTAATGCCGGCACTTGCTACCCCTATGCGCACGCCATCGACTGAATGCAATGTACCCAAATCACCCGAACCTACCGCCATGCTGGTGTCTTCCTCAGTCTAATTTGCCATGACATTGTTTGTATTTTTTGCCAGAACCACAGGGGCATGGCTCGTTGCGTCCCACTTTAGGTGCTTCACGCACAAAGGTTTCTGGCTGCGCCGCAGCCTGCTCTGGTTCGCTGACATCTTCTTCAACACTTAAGCCGCTAGATTCAGCATGTTGAAACTCCATCGCCCGCTTCGCTTGCTCTTCTCGGCGCTGCTGTTCTAAAGCCTCGGAGTTTTCATCTTGCTGTAAGCGCAAATGCGATAAGAATCGAACTACATCATGCTTGAGCGTTTCGAGCATTTGTTGGAACAATGTAAACGCTTCACGCTTGTATTCTTGCTTCGGATTCTTCTGAGCAAAAGCGCGCAAATGAATACCATGACGCAGGTGATCCATAGTCGCCAAGTGTTCTTTCCACAACGTGTCTAAGACCTGCAGAAATATATGTCGCTCTATCTTGCGCATATCGGCGCCAACCAAAGCGCACTTAGCTTCATAGGCGAGATCCACCGCCTCGTAAACACGCTCGTGGATGACTGACTCATTCACGGAACGATCTTCATCTAGCCACTGTTGAATAGGCAGTTTGACCTCAAACTCAGCCTCTAGACGATGCTCAAGTCCACTGATATCCCACTGTTCTTCGAGGGTTTGCGGCGGTATATATTCGCCAACAACATCACCGACCACATCGGAACGAATAGCTTTGAGCATTTCGCTAATGTCGTCAGCTTCTAGCAGTTCGTTGCGTTGCTGGTAAATAATTTGGCGCTGGTCGTTGGCAACGTCATCGTATTCAAGCAACTGCTTACGCATATCGAAGTTACGACCTTCAACTTTGCGCTGCGCTTTTTCAATTGCATTTGAAACCATACGATGCTCTATGGCTTCGCCCTTCTCTAATCCCAGCGCCTGCATAATGCCGCGCACGCGATCAGAGGCGAATATACGCATCAGGCTGTCTTCCAGAGACAGGTAGAAACGCGACGCACCGGGGTCGCCCTGACGACCAGCACGTCCGCGCAACTGGTTATCTATCCGGCGTGACTCGTGACGCTCGGTACCAACGATGTGCAGTCCGCCTGCTTGCATGACTTTTTCGTGACGAATTTTCCACGCTTCGCGAAGCTCGTTGATCATCGCATCAGATGGGTTTTCTAACTGAGCTATTTCAACATCAACATTACCGCCGAGCACAATGTCAGTACCGCGCCCCGCCATGTTCGTTGCAATTGTTACCACGCCAGGACGTCCAGCCTGAGCAATGATTTCCGCTTCTTGCTCGTGGTATTTTGCGTTGAGGACTTTGTGCTGAATACCGGCTTTTTGAAAACGCTGAGACATTTCTTCAGAGGTTTCGATAGAGGCTGTACCAACCAGAATTGGCGCACCACTTTCAACGACACCCTTAACGTCTTCTACAATCGCGTCGTATTTCTCTTCTTTGGTCAAGTACACCAAATCATTAGAATCTCGACGGGCACTCGGCTTATTGGTGGGAATCACCACGACATCCAAGCCGTAAATCTGACGGAATTCAAACGCTTCCGTATCTGCGGTCCCAGTCATACCCGCTAGTTTTTCGAACTGACGGAAGTAGTTCTGGAAGGTTGTTGATGCCAGGGTTTGGCTCTCGGCCTGAACCGTAACACCTTCTTTCGCTTCAATCGCTTGATGCAGACCTTCAGATAAACGGCGGCCCGCCATCGTCCGACCAGTGTGCTCATCAATCAGCACAACCTGATCATTCTGAATAATGTATTCGACGTTGTTATGGAAGAGAACATGGGCGCGCAATGCCGAATTCACATGATGGAGTAAATTCAAGTTTCCGGCCGCATAAAGGCTGTCGCCTTCGTCCAGCAATTTCGCCTGCACAAGCATGTCTTCGACGAGCTGATGGCCGTGCTCGGTTAATTCCACCTGGCGCATTTTTTCATCGACGGTGTAGTGACCTTCGTCAGAGGGCTTTCCGGCTTCATCCATTTCGGCGGGAATTAGCGACGGAATAAACAGGTTAATTTGCTTGTATAACTTAGAACTATCTTCGGCGGGACCAGAAATAATAAGCGGGGTACGCGCTTCGTCGATAAGGATCGAGTCGACTTCATCAATAATGGCGTAATTCAAACTGCGCTGAAAACGATCGCTAATGGCAAACGCCATATTATCGCGTAGGTAGTCGAAGCCGAATTCGTTGTTGGTGCCGTAGGTGATGTCTGCTTGGTAGGCTGCTCGCTTTTGCTCGGACTCTTGGCCTGAGCGAATAATTCCAACACTTAAACCTAAAAATTCATAAAGAGGTCGCATCCAGTTCGCATCGCGCTGCGCGAGGTAATCGTTGACGGTTACCACGAATACGCCATTGCCTTCCAAGGCATTTAGATAAACCGCCAAGGTAGCCACAAGGGTTTTACCTTCGCCGGTGCGCATCTCTGCAATAGTGCCTTCATGTAGGCTGATGCCACCGATAAGCTGTACGTCAAAGTGCCGCATTCCCATCACTCGGCGGCTCGCTTCACGACAAACAGCAAACGCTTCAGGCAGTATCTGATCTAGGGTTTCGCCACTGCTTAAGCGCTGCTTGAACTCACTGGTTTTCGCCGCAAGAGACGCATCATCCAGGGTGGTTAAGCCCTCTTCAAGGGCGTTGACCTTGGCCACCACCTTGCGCATCCGCTTGAGTTCGCGGTCATTTTTACTACCAAAAACTTTCTTAACTACTGCTGTAATCATGATGAATTCGTTACTGTTCCCGGGATTATATCCCTATCATTGAGGGCGCTTGCAGATTGTCGACATTCTAAATATCGTCAGCTCAGACACTACACTCAGCTCCAAGCAACGCATTAAATTATACAGCCCGCAAAAACCGCACCAAGCTACATTGTCCGAATGAAAATATGATGACGGCTCCGGACTTAATATCCAAAAGAATCAACGCCAAAGATCGCGCTTGTTACCTGCAGGCTGGAAGTAAGCTATACCGTAACACCGAGGCGCAATATCGCATAGATGAGACAATATTACCATGCTTAGACCGACGCCAGACTAAGCATGGAGGAGGGAAAACTAGGCGACAGCAGCTGGCGCCATGTAGCTAATCGGTGCGTCGGCGGGGTCTTCAAATGTTACCCATTCCCACGCATCGGTATCTTTAATAAGGGCGCGTAGCGACACATTATTCAAGCCGTGTCCCGACTTGTGCGCTTTAAACTCGCCGATAAGACTCGTGCCCAGCAGATATAAATCACCGATGGCATCTAAGACCTTATGCTTTACAAACTCGTCTTCATAACGAAGTCCGTCTTCGTTAAGAATGCGGTATTCGTCAACAACAATCGCGTTGTCAACACTGCCGCCCTGCGCCAAACCTTTTGAACGCAGATATTCAATCTCGTGCATAAACCCAAAGGTCCGCGCCCGACTCACTTCTTTAACAAACGAGGTGCTGGAGAAGTCTAACTCGGCATGACCAGTCCGGTCTTTGAAGACCGGATGATCAAAGTCGATAGTGAAAGAGACTTTAAAGCCGTCAAAAGGGAGGAAACTCGCGACTTTATCGCCATCCTTCACTGTCACCGGACGCTTGATACGGATGAATTTCTTCGGTGCATTTTGCTCCTCAATCCCAGCGGACTGGATGAGAAATACAAAAGGCCCCGCACTGCCATCCATAATAGGCACTTCCGAAGAACTGACTTCAACATAGGCATTATCAATACCCAAACCAGCCATTGCAGAAAGCAAATGTTCTACCGTCGACACTCTCACGTCACCGTTCATTAACGTGGTAGAGAGCGTTGTATCACCCACATTTTCAGCGCGAGCATGGATTTCAACAACGGGATTCAAGTCGGTGCGACGGAAAATCACACCGGTATCAACCGGCGCTGGCTTCAGCGTCAGGTAGACCTTTTCCCCCGTATGCAAACCAATTCCGGTGGCACGGATGGTGTTGCGCAAGGTGCGTTGTTTAATCATGTTCATACTCACTCTATGGGCCGGACGGCTACATTTGCAGAGACGACGTTACTAATGTGCTAGCGATAAATCGCTGGCACTTCGCCCTGCTGCACCGGCTACAGCTAGTTAATCGGCTTGACGCCGCAGAAACGCAGGAATATCCAAGTATTCCATGTCCTTATCTGCCATCGGCGCCGGAGCCACATCTCGCGCAACCGCCGCTTGCTGGTTATTGCGCATTACTGTTGGTCGATCAAGCTTACGGTAGTCGGTTGAGCGAGCCTCTACAGGTCGTGACTCAACAACTTTAAGCGGTGCTTCTTGACCCAAACCATCCAGGCCTGTTGCCACCACTGTGACGCGTAATTCATCGACCATATCGGGATCAATTACAGTTCCGACCACGACTGTCGCGTTCTCGGAAGCAAACTCCTCGATAGTATCCCCGACATCGTTAAACTCGCCTAGGGATAGATCTAGACCTGCGGTAATATTAACCAAAATCCCGCGCGCCCCTTGCAAATTCACATCTTCGAGCAATGGACTGCGAATAGCGGCTTCCGCTGCTTCGCGAGCGCGATTTTCGCCGGTAGCAACACCGCTGCCCATCATCGCCATACCCATCTCAGACATGACGGTGCGTACGTCAGCGAAATCGACGTTAATCATACCTGGGCGAATAATGAGATCCGCAATGCCCTGTACTGCACCCAACAGTACATCGTTGGCGGCTTTAAAGGCATCGAGCAAACTGGTGTTTTTACCCAAAACCGGCAGCAACTTTTCGTTCGGAATGGTGATCAAGGAATCCACGTGTTGACGCAGCTCCTTCATACCTTCCAGCGCCACCGCCATGCGCTTCTTGCCCTCAAACGGGAAGGGCTTGGTAACGACTGCCACAGTCAGAATTCCGAGCTCTTTTGCGACTTGCGCGACTACTGGCGCCGCACCGGTACCCGTGCCGCCGCCCATACCGGCAGTGATGAATACCATATCAGCACCTTGCAGCGCCTCGGCGATACGGTCGCGATCTTCCATCGCTGACTGACGGCCAATTTCAGGATTCGCACCTGCACCCAAACCCTTGGTAATGGTTGTGCCCAATTGCAGCACAGTTTTAGAAGACACATTGGTCAGTGCCTGTGCATCGGTATTGGCGCAGATAAAATCCACACCATCAACGTTGCAGGCAATCATATGCTTCACAGCATTACCTCCACCGCCACCAACACCTACTACTTTTATTACTGCGTTCTGAGGAACGTTATCTACTAGTTCAAACATGGTTTTTTCTCCCTTTTTGCATAATCAATCGCGCTGCCAACGCGACCGCCTATCACATCGTTAAAAATTGTTTTGAATCCACTGTTTTAGATTCGCCAAAAAGCCACCGCTGCGAACGCGGCCGCGCCCGCCGTGTTCAGCCTGGTGTTTAATACCGTAATGCAGTAAGCCAACACCCGTTGCGTATATGGGGTTGCGTACAATATCGGTTAAGCCACGCGCGTCTTGCGGAACCCCGATACGAACTGGCATATGGAAAATTTCTTCCGCCAGCTCGACAACACCTTCCATTTTTGAGGTGCCACCAGTTAACACGATGCCCGCGGCGCAAAGATCCTCGTAACCGCTGCGGCGCAATTCCGCCTGGATCAAGGTGAAGAGTTCGTCGTAGCGTGGCTCGACTACCTCGGCAAGCGCTTGGCGAGAAAGCTCACGCGGAGCGCGATCACCCACACTGGGCACCTTGATCATTTCACCCTCGCCCGCGAGTTGCGTTAGGGCGCAGGCGTACTTGATTTTGATTTCTTCGGCGTACTGGGTCGGGGTACGCAAGGCCATGGCGATGTCATTGGTGACCTGGTCACCCGCAATCGGTATAACACCGGTATGACGAATCGCGCCGTCCGTAAAGATCGCGATATCGGTGGTACCACCGCCGATATCCACCAGACAAACACCGAGTTCTTTTTCATCATCTGTCAGCACGGCGTAGCTTGATGCCAGCTGCTCAAGAATGACGTCCTCAACTTCGAGGCCGCAGCGCCGAATACATTTCTCAATGTTCTGAACCGCGTTCACCGCACAAGTCACCAAGTGCACTTTCGCCTCAAGGCGCACACCCGACATCCCCAGCGGTTCTTTAATGCCTTCTTGCTCGTCGATAACAAATTCCTGCGGCAAGATATGCAGTACTTTTTGATCCGCTGGAATCGCCACGGCTTGCGCTGCGTCAATAACCCGGTCGAGATCAAGCTGGAACACTTCGCGGTCGCGAATTGCCACAATGCCGTGGGAATTCAAACTGCGTATATGGTTGCCCGCGATACCAACGTAAACGCTGTGAATCTCGCAGCCTGCCATCAGCTCCGCCTCTTCAATCGCGCGCTGAATGGAGTGCACCGTCGACTCGATATTAACCACCACACCTTTTTTAAGGCCTCGCGATGGATGCGAACCAATGCCGACAATTTCCAGCTTGCCGTCTTCATTCATCGACCCAACGATAGCCACCACTTTCGAGGTGCCAATATCCAGACCGACTATCATCCGGCTTGCATGTGAACTAGCCATTGCTTTGCTTCTCCCAATTTAGCGATCCGTCCCGCACCGGCAACGCACTTACTTTAGCCATTTACTTTAACTACCTTCCAACTCGTGCCACGACACGGCCAAACCATTGATGTAACGGGTATCTACCCGCTTTAAGCGTTCAAAATCTGCCGCCAATTGCTGCTTGTAAACCCACATAAAGCGACGCAATTTTTCCAATGGTTCCTGCCGTCCTAAAACCAATACCGCACCACCATTTAAGGTGGCAGTCCAGGCACCGCGATCATTCATTTGCAAACGCTGCAGTACCAAATTCTCATCACCCAACAACTGACTCATCAAACGGTACTGACGCATAATTTCTATTGCACTGCCGTCCGGACCGCTCAGCAATGGCAAATCCACATCGCTACGTATTTCCTTTGTTGGCAAAAAAATCTTGCCCCGATGATTCAGTAAACCGCCATTACCCCAAGCGGCAATCGGCGTCTCCTCAACAATCGTAATCTTTAGCTCTCGCGGCCAAACTCGCTCCACAATCGCTCTATACACCCAAGGCTCTTGCTCCAGTTCACTCTGAATACCCTCCAGATCCAAACCGATATAGCCCACCGCCAAATGGCTGGTCACCCTATCCACCAGCACATCGCGGCTGACGTGGCGGAAGTCACCTGCAAACACCACGCGATCAACTGGGATAGATTCCAACTGACTGCCCAAGCGCTCCACGCCGTATATAAACCCCATCACTGCCGCCAGCAGCAGCAAGCGATTAAAAATGCGCCCCCATTCCCGCGACACTGGTTTACGCTCACCGCGCTCCGGCTTGCTGCGTTTAAAGCGATTATGCTTAACGCTGACAAGCTTCATTAGCCCAACTCACCCTCACCGATGCTAGCTACCAAAATTGCGCGCACCAGTTGTTCAAAATCTAAGCCAGCCTGTTTGGCCGCCATCGGCACCAAACTGTGATCAGTCATACCCGGCACGGTATTCACTTCCAGCAAATAGAAGCGACCTTCGCCATCACGCATTACGTCAACGCGCCCCCAGCCGTCACAACCCAAGCTAGTAAATGCGGCTAAGGCCAATTCACTCAACTCCAATTCATCCCTCTCGCTCAATCCGCAGGGACACAAGTAACGCGTATCATTCGACAAATACTTGGCGTTGAAATCGTAAAATGCCGCATCGGTTTCCAGCTTTATTGCAGGCAAGGCCACGCCATTTAAAATGGCTACTGTGAACTCACTGCCCACCACCCACTGCTCAGCGAATACACGCCCGTATGCCTGCGCGCCCTGCCAAGCGCTCTGTAATTCTTCAGCGCTGGCTGCGCGTGACATGCCGATACTTGAACCTTCGCAAGCCGGCTTGACTATCACCGAACCCAAGTCGGCAATGATCGCCGCCCAATCACTGGCCGCGGTTAGCTCAATAAACTTAGGTGTGGACAAGCCCATACCCAACCACAACAATTTGCAGCGAAACTTATCCATCGCCAGCGCAGAGGCCATTACGCCGCTACCGGTGTATGTCACACCCAAGCACTCCAGGGCACCTTGCACCGTGCCGTCTTCCCCTCCGGGACCATGCAGCGCAATAAACGTATGACTGAAATCTGTCTCTACACGCTGCATCCATCCGCGATCAGCAACATCGATGGCCTCAACTGCAATCCCCTGGCGTTGAAACGCCGCCGTCACTGCGGCACCGCTTTTTAAAGAAATTTCACGCTCGGCTGAATGCCCACCAAACAGCACCGCGAGCTTGCCGCCAATGGCTTTATTAATTTCCGCTACCGTCATATCACTCATCAGTAATACCTACACCCAATCCTGACCAGACAATTGCTGCGCCAAGGCGCCAATATTTCCCGCGCCCTGTGTCAGCAATACATCACCAGGACGAATACGTGTTTTTAAAATTTCAAATGCTGCTTCAGTACTTTCCACAAACACCGGCTCAAACTTGCCCTGCAGACGAATACTCCTGCACAAGCTGCGACTGTCCGCGCCAGCAATTGGCTCTTCACCTGCGGAGTAAACGTCTAACAACAGCAGGCTGTCGACTGTCGACAACACCCGCACAAAATCCTCATACAAATCTTTGGTGCGACTAAAACGGTGCGGTTGATACAGCATCACCAAACGACGATCAGGCCATGCCTGACGCGCTGCGGATATTGTCGCCGCCACTTCAGTCGGGTGGTGACCATAGTCATCCACTAACATGAATTCACCTTCGCTTACCGCCAATTCGCCGTAGCGCTGAAAGCGTCGGCCAACTCCTTGAAAATTGGCAATCCCGGCGCAAATCGCGTCGGCAGATATGCCTTCATCACTTGCCACCGCTATCGCCGCAGTGGCATTCAACACGTTGTGCACACCCGGCTGATGAATGCACAGAGCCAGGTCACTGCCATCGGGACGGCTTACTGAAAAACGACTTTGCATTCCCTGTTTTTCTAAGGAGTGAATTCGAAAATCAGCGTCGTCGCTAAACCCGTAGGTCAATGTGGGACGACCAATATCGGGCAGTAACTCACGAACAACCGGGTCATCAATACAAACCACTGCAATGCCGTAAAATGGCAAATTGTGGAGGAACTCAATAAAGGTCCGCTTCAACTTGCTAAAGTCGCCGCCATAGGTCGCCATATGATCGGCTTCAATATTCGTAATAACCGACACCATGGGCTGCAAATGTAAGAATGACGCGTCACTCTCGTCTGCCTCCGCTACCAAATAGCGGCTCTCACCCAAGGCTGCATTGGTGCCAGCGCTATTCACCAATCCACCAATGACAAACGTCGGATCTAGACCAGCCTCTGCAAAAATAGACGTAATCAAACTTGTGGTCGTTGTTTTTCCGTGGGTACCCGCAACGGCAATACCGTGGCGATAACGCATTAACTCAGCCAGCATTTCGGCACGACGAACAATTGGAACTCGGCTACTGCGTGCGGCAATAATTTCTGGATTGGCGTCATTTATCGCGCTGGACACCACTACCACATCGGAGTCACCAATATTCTCACCACGGTGGCCGAAGGCGATCCGCGCACCCAGCTGCTGTAACCGCGCGGTACTAGGCGATGCCTTTAAGTCTGAACCCGAAATAATGTACCCAAGATTTAGCAACACCTCAGCGATGCCGCACATACCAGCGCCGCCAATACCGATAAAATGTATGCGCTTAACTCTGCGCATTTCTGGCACAACGAATGGGTGCTTAGGACTCATGGGCAAACTCCATGCAGTAATCTGCCGCGACATCGGCAGCATCTATTTTTGCCAACCGTCTTGCCGCTTCCGCGTTATTCAACAGATTCCCCCGCTGTGCCTTTTCACTTTGCAGCCACGCTAATAACGCTGAGGCTGTAAATTCTTTTTGATCAATAATTTCGCCTGCACCGCCATCCGCAAACCATTTCGCGTTCGCGCGCTGATGGTCATCTATGGCGTGAGGCAGCGGTACTAATATTGCTGGCACTCCGGCTGCAGCTAGCTCAGCAACCGTCAATGCACCTGCGCGACAAATCACCACATCCGCCCAACTATAAGCCGCCGCCATATCGTCAATAAACGCTTCAGCCAGAACGGCCACATCAGCCTCGGCATAGGCCGCTAGCACAGCCTGCTCGTGGTCGCGACCAGTTTGATGCCACAACAATGGTCGCTCGGCTTCTGGCAATGCCTGCCAAGTTTGAATCACTACATCGTTGATTGGTTTAGCGCCGAGGCTGCCCCCCAATACCAATACCCGCAATTGTCCGCTGCGCTCAAGCCATCTTGCGGCCGGTGTATCCAGCGCCGCAATTTCACGACGGACGGGATTACCGATATAGCGATTCTTTATACCGCCGAGTGCGATGGGATATCCGGTGAGACACAACTTGGCAATTTTCGCTAACAGGCGATTCGTGGTGCCTGCAACCGCATTCTGTTCTTGAATCACCACCGGCACGCCCAATAATTTTGCGGCCAGCCCACCTGGCCCAGAGGCGTAACCGCCCATGCCCACCACACAAAAGGGTTTCAACTTTAGAATCAAGCGCATGCTTTGCAACACAGCCAAGCCCGCTTTGAATATCGCCACAACACGAAACAAAGGATTTTTGCCGCGCACACCTGACATATTTAAACAGTGCAAAGGTAAGTCCGCAGCCGGCACTAAACGCGCCTCTATGCCTGTAGCAGTGCCCAACCAGTGCACAGCGACACCGCGTTCAGCCAAGGCGCTAGCTACTGCTAATGCGGGGAAAACATGGCCACCGGTGCCGCCGGCCATCATCAATACGGTTCGCTCAGCGGCCATCTTGCCTCCGACATTCCCGTTCGATTCGTCCAACCAATGCAACCATTGCCATACATACCATTAAGCTACTGCCGCCATAACTCATGAACGGCAATGTCAGTCCTTTGGTCGGCAACAATCCGGCATTTACACCCATATTGATAAAAGCCTGACCGCTAATCATGATGGCAATCCCATAGGACACCAATGCGTGAAATTGCTTGCCCATTGATTCTGCATATCGACCAATAAATAAAATCCGCCCAATCAAGGCGACAAACAGACCGAGAATTAATAAGGTGCCTAAAAAACCAAATTCTTCCGCAAAGATAGCGAACACAAAATCGGTATGCGCTTCAGGCAAGTAAAATAATTTCTGTACGCTATTTCCTAAACCGACACCACTAAATTGGCCGCGACCAAAGGCAATCAATGACTGGGTTAACTGATAGCCAGTATTAAATTGATCTGCCCACGGATCAGTAAACGCGGTTAAGCGCTTCATCCGATAGGGCTCAAAAATCACCATGGCGACGGCGCCAGCAACGCAACTTAAAATTACGAGCAAGAACTGGCCTAGCTTTACGCCGCCAAGAAAAATCATCACAAACGCGGTGCCAGCGGTGACAACGGTTGCACCAAAGTCTGGCTCAAGCATTAGCAATAAGGTCACGGCAAAGAGCAGGGCCATAGGTTTAACAAAGCCTGACCAACTTTCACGAACCTCATCGTGTCTGCGCACGAGGTAGCCCGCCAGATAAAAGATCACACATAGCTTTACAAACTCAGACGCTTGCAAGGTTATTGGGCCTAGGGATATCCAGCGGCGACTACCATTAACTTCGCGCCCAACGCCGGGAATAAGTACCAAGGCCAACACCACAAAGCCAAGCAACAGCAACAGCCAACCGCTGCGCTCCCACACATCGATTGGCGTGAGATACATGACAAGGCTAAGCACTGACGCCAAACTAAAGTGGAATAAATAGCGCTTAGCGAAATAGAACGCGTCGTCGTAGCGACTCGCCGCGTGCTCAACCGATGCGGATGTCATCGCGACAAACCCCACCACCAGCAAGGCAACTATGATCAATTGTAAATGGCGATCAAATTGCTTGACCTCGGCAATACTATTGCTCAGGTAGCTCATACAGACACTCCCCTTGCCAAAGATTTAACGGCTTCGCTAAATACTTCGCCGCGGTGCTCGTAGTTTTTAAACATATCGAAACTTGCGCACGCTGGCGACAACAGCACCACGTCGCCGTCGACTGCATAATCTGCCGCTGCGTTTACCGCCGACAACAAGGTGTCGCAAATAGCAGCCGGAATTCTGCCGGCTAAAAGCTCAAGCATTTTTGGCGCCATCTCGCCAATAAATACTGCCGCGCGGGCGGAATCTGCAGCAGCGTTCATCAATGGCGTAAAATCCGCGCCCTTGCCGATACCGCCGGCAATCAATACGACCTTGCCAGAACCTGCTAAACCGCGCAGAGCCGACACTGCGGCGCCAACATTAGTACCCTTGGAGTCGTTGTAATAACGTACACCGGCAATTTCTGCTATAAACTCACAGCGATGCGCCAAGCCATTAAATTCGCACAGCGCGGTTAGCATCGCCGGCATAGCTAATCCAACAGCACTACCCAGTGCCAATGCCGCAAGCGCATTACTAATATTGTGCGAGCCCGCTATTTTCATTGCCGCTACGGGAAGTAATGGTTCCCGCGCTAAGGCTAAATACTGTTCGCCATCTTTTTCCATCAAACCGAAAGCCCGAAAATCTGAGCGTCCCAATCCGAAGCTCCACTTCACTACACCATCGGGAACCAAGGGTGTACTCAGCGCATCGTCACGATTAATAACGACTTGCTTACACTCTCTGAAAATACGGTGCTTGGCTTGGTGGTAATTAATAAGACTGCCGTGATGATCTAAGTGGTCTTCACTGACATTCAATACAGTGGCCACTTCCGCGCCTACCGAAGCGCAACGCTCTAGCTGAAACGACGACAGCTCCAGCACATACAACTCGACACTATCGTCTAACAAATCTAACGCAGGTGTACCGAGGTTGCCGCCAACCGCAACCCGGCGCCCTTCGCACGCGGCCATTTCGCCAACCAAGGTGGTCACTGTGCTTTTACCGTTAGACCCGGTAATCGCGACAAGTGGCGCTTTAGCCTCGCGACAGAACCACTCTATATCGCCAGATATATGAACACCTTGAGACTTAGCCGCGGCAATAGCAGGCTCTGCCAGGGAAATACCAGGACTAATTACGAGCTCGGTTGCGTTTAAAAATTGATCTTCGGAAAATTCGCCCAAGGTGAGCTCAACACCGGAAAACTCCCGCCGAAATTCTTCTAATCCGGGCGGGATATCTCGACTATCTGCAAGCGCAAAAGACAGTCCTTGGCGGGTAAAATAACGGGCGATAGAAAGCCCGGTATTACCTAAACCAATAACGACCCGTCTATTGTCGGATGCAATCAAACTCACTTTTTGTACCAACCCCGAATAAAAATTTTAACGTAGTTTTAACGTTGCCAAACCGAAAAGCACCAGCATCACAGTGATAATCCAGAAACGCACAATGACACGTGGTTCCGGCCAACCCTTTAATTCAAAATGATGATGAATAGGTGCCATACGGAAAATACGTCGCCCCGTTAATTTGAAGGAAGCGACTTGTAAAATGACCGACACCGTTTCTAATACAAAAATGCCGCCCATGATAAAAAATACAATTTCATGCCGCGTAATAACGGCAACGGTTCCCAGTGCAGCGCCCAATGCAAGCGCGCCGACATCGCCCATAAAAACCTGTGCGGGATACGTGTTAAACCACAGGAATCCCAAGCCTGCGCCGGCCAAAGATCCGCATATAACTATCAATTCACCGGCACCTGCCACATAGGGAATGTGCAAATACTCCGCGAACTTAACGTTACCGGTCAGGTAGGCAATTAAACCTAAAGCTGCACCAACCATAACCGTCGGCAAGATTGCCAAACCATCCAAACCGTCGGTCAAATTGACTGCGTTACTGGAACCAACTATCACGAAATACGTGAGCACGATAAAAAAGGCGCCCATCTGCCAACTCACGTTTTTGAAGAACGGAAAAAACAATTGGGTGTCGACCGGACTATCTGCGGTTACATATAAAAAGATAGCCGCACCTAAGCCGGCAATACTTTGCCAAAAATACTTCCAGCGCGCTGGAAGCCCACGTGAATTGCGCTGTATAACCTTGCGATAGTCATCTACCCAGCCCACTGCGCCAAATATTGCGGTAACCACAAGTACGGTCCAAACAAAGGGATTCCGCAAATCTGACCACAACAAGGTGCTGGTAAAAATCGCCACTAAAATAAGTGCGCCACCCATCGTTGGAGTACCTGATTTACTCAGGTGCGACTTAGGACCATCGTCACGGATCGCCTGGCCAATTTGATAGAAATTTAATTTACGTATCATGAACGGGCCAACTAACAAAGAGATAGCCAAAGCCGTTAAGACGCCGAGAATGCCGCGAAAGCTCAGATACTGAAATACCGCAAAACCGCTTATATGCTGAGTTAGGTACTCAGATAGAAATAGCAACATTAGCTATTACTCCCTACTAATTCCGCAGAGAGCGCGTCAACTACTTCTTCCATCGCGGCGCTGCGCGAACCCTTGACCAATACCGTATCTCCCGATTTTACAAAACGACCTAACTTGGCAATCAGTTCCGCCTTCTTAGCGAAGGCAAAACTCTCTCCACCGAATTCGGAGGCCATCAATTCAGCAAACTCGCCCACCACAAACAGCGCATCTATTCGATTCTCACGGGCGTATGCGGCAATCTCGCGGTGTCGCAAATCAGCCTCGGCACCGAGCTCGGCCATATGCCCCATGACAAGTACTTTCCTGCCAACGCCACTCGCTAACACATCAATCGCGGCGCGCACCGAACCAGAATTAGCGTTATAACTGTCGTCAATCACTGCGACACCCGCTACGTCTCGCCGCAACAGGCGCCCGCTGACACTGCGCATAGACTCTAAGCCTGCAACAACGTCTGCAAGGCTTACACCAGCGGAAAGTGATGCCGCTGCTGCCGCCAATGCATTCGCTATCATATGGCGCCCCGACAAAGGCATGCACACCCTTGCACTGCCATTAAAACTCACCAATTCAAACCGAACCGTTCCCGGTACACTCAGATCAATATCACGAGCAAACACATCGACATCCTCACGCACAAGGCTGAATAGACGTTGTTTCACGTGCTTGGCAATGCTCCGCCACAACTCGCAATACGTGTCATCAGCGTTTATGACGGCAAGGCCATGTTGCGGCAAACTACTAAATATCTCGCCCTTGGTCTTCGCCACACCTTCCAGTGATCCGAAGCCAGCAATATGCGCTGGCTGTGCGTTTGTTAATACCGCGATATCCGGCTCAGCAAACTCACATAAATAAGCAATATCACCTTGTTTGGCAGCGCCCATTTCGATCACTGCAAAACGATGTTTTTCTTCGATAGCGAGCAAACTCAATGGCACGCCGATCTCATTATTTAAATTACCTTGCGTGGCGAATACATCACCGTGCTGCGCAAAGATACTTGCAAGCATTTCTTTGGTGCTGGTCTTCCCGCTACTGCCAGTAACCGCAACTAGCGACCCAGAAAATTGGCGACGATTTTCTCGTGCGATCAATCCCAAAGCACGACGACTGTCTGTGACCAACACACTGGGCAGAATATCCGTTGATTCACTAACTAATGCGGCAATTGCCCCATTTTTTTTAGCGTCTTCAACAAATCTATTGCCGTTAAAATTTTCGCCTGACAGCGCAACAAATAAATCGCCAAGTTTAATTTTCCGAGTGTCTGTCGATAAACCCAGCACTTGCACATCTGCGCCGCACAACTTTCCGTCGGCACAGTTCGCAATTTGCGCTAAGGTCATCGCAGAAATCACAGCGACGTCCTCGCGGCGAGAGCAAGACGCACACATTGCACATCGCTAAATGGCAATCTGTGACCAGCTATTTCTTGGTAATCTTCGTGCCCCTTACCTGCTACTAAAACAACATCACCCGATTTTGCAGACGCAATAGCTGCATGAATAGCGGTCGCTCGCTCAAGCTCTAAAAATGGTTTCTCACTCATTCCCGCACAGATATCGGCAATAATTCCCTCGGCAGATTCCGATCGTGGATTATCGTTAGTCACCCAAACCTGATCTGCATATTGCTCAGCAATCGCACCCATCAACGGCCGCTTCGATTTATCTCGATCACCACCGCAACCCATCACACAAATAATTTTTCCGAGAATAACGGGGCGCAATGTTTGCAACACTTTTTGCAGTGCATCTGGTGTATGAGCGTAGTCAACGACGGCCAATACATTATCTTCCGAACGTAAACACTCCATTCGGCCAGGCACAGGTTTCAATAACGGCAAGGCCGCCTCGATATCTTTTGCGGGAACACCCAAACCTAATAATGCGGCACTCGCCGCCAGTAAGTTTGATAAGTTAAATGCGCCCAACAGAGGAGAGCTAATACTTATATCACCCCAGACGCTGCGTAATTGCGCACGAATACCATTCATGTCGCAGCTCACATTTTCTGCGTATACCTTTGCTCTTTCGTCGAAAACACTAAAATCAATAATCTGTTTCGCTGTTGATCTAGCCAATAATTTGCGACCAAACTCGTCATCCCGATTTATAACCGCCAGCTGCAATCCCGACCAAGCAAATAGCCGAGCTTTTTCTTCGCCATAGGCCTCCATCGAGCCGTGGTAATCAAGGTGATCTTGGCTAAGGTTGGTAAACACTGCGGCGGCAAAGTTTAAAGCGGCAACACGGTGCTGCGCCAAGCCGTGAGACGACACTTCCATCGCCGCCCAACTTGCACCGCCATCGCGCCAATCACCAAGAATTGCCTGTACAGAAACCGCATCCGGAGTCGTATTGGCGCCGCTGCTTAAGCGCCCAAAACGACCACTGCCCAATGTACCTATAAGGCCACAGGGTTCACCGATTGCCTCTAGTAACTGTGCAACCATCCACGCGCAACTCGTCTTACCGTTGGTTCCGGTAATACCGATCAATTTAAGTTGCGAAGATGGATTGCCATAAAAACGTCCAGCGATATCGCTCAACTTTGCGAGTAAATCATCAACCACGACCACGGGTAATGACCACTGCGCGGGATCGAATGGCGCGTCAGCTATCACGGCAACTGCGCCAGCATGAATCGCGGCATCAATATAATCTCGGCCATCGACGGTATGCCCACGCACCGCCAAGAACACATCGCCAGCTTGCACGTCGCGACTGTTCAGTGCCAAGCCGGTTACCGGCACGGCGGCAACTTCCGGCGGCAAGTCGCTTAGCAAATCGCCGAGTAGTCGTGGCACTGTGTAATCCTGTTGGTCTGCCATCACGCCGCCGAATCTCCCTTCACTTTAGGTTTAGGGTCAGCCGGCTCTAGGTTATCCGGCGCAATATTTAACAAGCGCAAAGCGTCAGACACCACTTTCGAAAAAACCGGTGCGGCAACCAAACCACCAAAATAATCTCCATGGGGTTCGTCTATAGTTACTACCGCCACAATCCGAGGATTACTTGCCGGTGCGACACCTGCAAACAAGGCGAAATAGCGATCCTTTGCGTACCCACCGGCTTCAGCTTTATGAGACGTTCCCGTTTTGCCGGCAATTCGATAGGCATCTACTTGCGCTCGCGTTGCAGTGCCACCCAGCTCGGTCACCTCCTCAAGCATTGAAACAACTTGCCGAGCTATTTTTGCTGAGATGACTTGTTGCTTAACCGGCTTTTCGGTTCGCTTGAGCAGCGAAACCTGCTGAAACATGCCGCGGTTTGCAAACACAGAATACGCCTGAGCAAGCTGTAAATTTGTTACCGTCAAACCGTAGCCAAATGCAAATGTAGCGCGTTCAATAGCACGCCAATTTGGTCTATTCGGCAACATACCGTTGCTTTCACCAGGAAAGCCCGAGCCAGTTGAACGACCAAGTCCAAAGCGATTAAAAACGCCCCAAACATCGTTCTCATCGAGTGACAAAGCGATCTTAGTTGTCCCGACTTGGCTAGATTTTTTCAACACCTCCGCAACGGTAATCGAACCGTAGTTGCGGTGATCCTCAAGGACCTTCGGGCCGACCTTTATATAACCGGGATTGGTATTAATAATAGTTTCAGGCGTGTATTTACCACTTTCTAAACCGGCAACAATTGTTAGCGGCTTAACAGTGGAGCCAGGCTCAAACATATCTATTACCGCGCGATTACGCATCGCATCTGGCACTAACTGGCTCCGATTATTCGGGTTGAATGAAGGCTGATTTACCATTGCTAGCACTTCACCAGATTCGCTGTCGATAATAACGACCGAACCGGCTTTAGCGCCGGTTTTGGTGATTGCTGACTTGAGTTCTTTGTAAGCAAGATATTGCAAACGCAAATCTATACTGAGCTGTATATCTTTGCCGGGGCTAGCCGCCTCGCCGGCGTCTATCTCCCTAATAATATTGCCGTATAAATCTTTTAATACCTGCTTGCGCCCCGGTGTGCCGTTAAGCCATTCGTCGTAGGCAAGCTCCAACCCTTCCTGGCCGCGATCGTCGATATCGGTAAAGCCAAGGACATGCGCAGTGACCTCTCCCGCTGGATAAAATCTGCGGTACTCCCGTTGCAAATACACACCCGGCACTTTCATTTGCATAATCTGCTGAGCCGCAGCGGGCGCCATGTGGCGACGCAGATACATAAATTGACTGCCGCTATAACGTGCTATACGGCGCGACAATTCAGCTGGCTTCATTTCTAAACTGCTGGCTAGGCGAGCCCATTCTTCCTTCGCATTTTTTAACTCTTGAGGGTTTGCCCAAATAGACGCAACCGGAGTACTTACCGCCAAGGGCTCGCCATTGCGATCTGAAATCATGCCACGATGAGCTGGAATCACCTCGGTACGATTTGTACGGGCATTGCCCTGCCCCTGCAAAAACTCGTAACCACGATCGACATCTAACACTTGCAGCGTTAGCGTACGCCATACTAAAAGAAGGGCGAGCACAAATAGCGCCCCCACAACGATGCGGAAACGCCACGGCGAAATAGGTGCTTTAACCTGCTTTCCCATAGCCCCCAACCATTTTTACTTCCCGCGCCTTAGGCGCTTGCATTTTTAATTTTTGAACAGCCATATCTTGCACGCGATCTGGTGATGCCCATGTACTTTGTTCGAGCAATAAACGCCCCCAATCTTCTTCGAGCAACATTGCTTCACGACGTAAATCTTGTAGCTGGCCAAATAACTTCCGGCTCTTATGCGAACTTTGAACCACGGCAATGCACGAAATAATCACTAGCAATATTAGTAGCGGCACAGCCACGCCGCCGATAGGAGCCTGAACTTCAGCCTCTGCTAGCACATAATTCTTTTTATTTGTGCTGCGCTGCTTTTTGCCCAGCATATATCCCCCTATGCACACTCGTCGTATGCTAGTTTTTCTGCCACTCGCATGACTGCACTGCGCGAACGGGGATTCACCTCGACCTCTTGCTCTGACGCCTTTACTGCCTTACCAATAATTTTTAAACGGCGATTACGCTCACTTTCTGTCACCGGTATATATGCCGGCACATCGTCACCTTCGGATTGACGCCGCATAAAACGCTTAACCATTCGATCTTCCAAAGAGTGAAAACTAATCACGACCAAACGACCGCCAACCGCTAATTGATCAACCACACTTCCGAGCAGTCTTTCTAAATCGGTCAATTCATTGTTAATAAAAATTCTAATTGCTTGGAAACTCCGAGTCGCCGGATGCTTGTGCTTTTCCCAAGCAGGATTTGCTTCAGTAACTATTTTTGCCAACTGCAATGTCCGCGTAATCGGCGCCTCTTCCCGCGCAGCAATAATCGCCCTGACAATGCGCTTGGCAAATCGCTCTTCGCCGTAGTCACGCAAGACCTGAACCATTTCCGCCTCTTCAGCAGTCGCAATCCACTCCGCCGCACTCATACCGCTGTCGGTATCCATACGCATATCGAGATCGCCATCGCGCATAAAACTAAAGCCGCGCTCAGCTTGATCAAGCTGCGGGGACGACACCCCTAAATCGAGTAACACCCCAGTAAATGGGCCGCCAAAATCCGCTTCTTGTGCCAATTTCGCAAGCTCGGCAAATGAACCGCGTGCGATGCTAAAGCGGTGATCACCAGCCGCTAACTGCTCACCCTCGGCAATTGCCTGGGCGTCTTTATCAATCCCCAATAAACTGCCATCGACGCCCAACCGCGAGAGAATCAATCTGCTGTGCCCACCACGACCAAACGTGCCATCAACGTAACGACCGCTGGCATCGGTTACGAGCGCGCTGACCGCCTCGTCAAGCAGTACTGTTAAATGCTGTTCCAAGCTATCCACTCTCGCTAAAGGGAAAGGGATAACATTTCTTCTGGCATGTCACCCTCTCCCGCTGCACCCAGCCAATCGAACCAGCCAGATTCACTCCACAGTTCTAGTTTTTTACCCTGACCAACCAGCAATAGCTTCTTATCAAGATCGGCGTAATCACGTAATGGCTGAGACAGAAGTACACGCCCATTGCCGTCCATTTCTAGAGGTGTTGCGTAACCCAGCAATAGGCGCTGCGCTAGCCGAGCTTTGCGGTGAATATTGGGAAGCGCCTCGATCTTTGGCAGTAAATCCAGCCACTGAGGCTCGGGGTAGACCAGTAAGCAGCGCTCTTCGGTATGGGCGGTTATCACTAAACGGCCGTCACAGGCAGACATCAAGGCGTCGCGAATTTTGGCTGGTATCGCCAAGCGCCCCTTGCTATCCATTGTGATTGTATGACTGCCGAGGAACATAATTCCCACCAAGCTCCGCTTTTAAACCGCAAAATACCACGAAAAACCACTTTTACCCACTGGGGCACACTATAGGAACTTGCAAGCCTAGGTGTCAAGCAGCGTAGAAGGGAATTTTTGTAAATGTGTCAGTAACTTGCGTGATAAATCGGGCAATAGAAATTGAGTTTTTTTAGCTAGTTTCTATAAAACAAAGACATGAGGAAGCGACTTAATGTAGAACATTAAGTGTGGGGATATTTTAGCGAGAAATGAAAGAAAGTTGAGTCGGCCGATAAGCCGGGTTCTGTCTTGGACGACCATTCATCTGGGACCTGCGTCACCGCAAGCCTCTAGCAGCCTACCCGAATCCACTGTGGGCCACAGCAAAGGATTCCTATTTGGCCTTGCTCCAGGCGGGGTTTACCATGCCACGAACTGTTGCCAGTCGCGCGGTGCGCTCTTACCGCACCATTTCAACCTTACCGGCAGCTTGCGCTACTTAGGCGGTGTATTTTCTGTTGCACTTTCCGTAGGCTCGCACCTCCCAGGAGTTACCTGGCGCCTTGCCCTGCGGAGCCCGGACTTTCCTCCCAACAGTAAACTGAAGAGCGATCGTCTGGCCGACTCAACTGTAAGAATAACCAGTAGTCTGGGCTTTAGCAAGCGCTATTTCAGGCTAATCCTGAAGCGGAAAGTCTAATCCATATTGGTATAACTGGTTTTTTTTGAGACCACTGATTTTTGAGCACAAAGCGGCGGCCTGCTTCAAGGGCAATTCGGCCCGCAATATATTCAGCATATCAATTGTCGCTGCGGGAATACCCTCATCCCCCTTAAAGCCCTCTATTAACAATACACACTCACCGCGTTGCTGATTGCTATCTGCACTGACCCAGTCATGAAGCTCTGATGCCGGCAGGCGCTTCACTGTTTCGAATAGCTTGGTGATCTCCCTAGCCAATACGACAAGCCGATCCCCGCCGATTGCGGCACTAATATCTGCGAGGCTATCTCGGACCCGATGCGGCGCCTCATAAAAGATCATAGTTCGGCGCTCACGCTGCAAACTTTTCAACACTGTTAACCTCGCGTGCTGTTTGGCAGGCAAAAAACCTTCAAACATAAAACGATCAGATGGCAGTCCAGCCACACTTAGGGCCGCAATCACCGCACATGCCCCCGGAATAGGAACAACTTTAATCCCTTCGCGCAGCGCCAAATCAACTAAGCGGTAGCCGGGGTCTGATACCAACGGCGTACCCGCGTCCGAAATCAATGCCAAACTTTTACCGCCGCGCAAATGAGCAAGTAATCGCTCAAGCTCTGCGCTATTACTGTGATCGTGATAGGCACAAACAGGTGTGCGTATATCAAAATGACCAAGTAACGTGCGACTGTGACGGGTATCTTCAGCGGCAATGAGTGCTACTGTTTGTAGGATCTCTACGGCTCGAGGTACCATGTCCGATAAATTCCCTATCGGCGTGGCAACAACATAGAGGGTCGGGGTATTATCCACAGGCTAGCCTCACTCAATCTTACATGACCGCGCAGACTAACAACGGCCAATCAATGAAGACAAGCACTTTCATACTTATACTCATCGCCACACTCTTGGCGAGCTGTAGTTCAGCGCCCGTTACGCAAACAAAGCCTAGGCCAAGTAACGTCGAGAAGTACACGGCTAAACCCCGTCCCGTGTCGACGCCAAGCGGCGAGTTCAACCCCGCAACTGTAGATATCGCCACCGCCGAACAGTGGTTAACAGACGCCAAAAGCCTGGATCCCGATGAGTCAACAGAGCTATTACTGCAAGCTGCTGAGGTGTTACTAAGAGAAGGAGAACTTGCGCGCGCAGACGATGTAACCGGCGAATTGATTCCCCCGGAACTTACCGCAGACCAAGCGCTACGCTTAGCGATTATTCGAGCGCGAGTTCACCGCGGTCACGCCGAATTTGCACAAGCCTTAGCGCAACTTTCAGAGCCGCTAGTAGAACGTGCCGTGCTGGAAGCGCCGGTTCGTCGACAAATGCAATACAGCCAACTCCGCGCCTCCTTATACGAAATAGAAGGCGACCATTTATCTGCCGCCCGCGAGCGGATATTTATCGATCCGCTACTTACCTCTTCCCAACAGCCCGCCAATAGAGAATCGATTTGGGCCTCTCTAATGCAAATACCGACCACGGTGCTCGTCAAAAATATCAATAGTACTAGCAATAGAGACTATATCGGCTGGCTCGAACTTGCCTCTATTGCTAAAGACAATCAGAACAATATCGACGCCCAAGTAAAACAACGTGATGCATGGCTGCGCAACTGGCCCCAGCATCCCGCCCACAACGCACTCCCAGGCGGACTGGACAAACTAAATGATTTGATTGTTGAGCGCGCAGATCAAGTTGCCCTGATTCTGCCAGTTACTGGCCGCTTAGCAGCTTACGGCAAAGCGATTCGCGATGGCTTTTTCGCAGCTTATTACGAAACCTTAAATGAAGGCGGCAATGTCCCTCAGATCAACCAGTATGATAGTAATTCAACCGACATCAATACCCTGTATCAGCAGGTTTTAGACAGTGGCAATAAGCTTGTCATCGGCCCACTGGAAAAAGAAAATCTAAGTGCCTTGGTCGCAAGCCATCCAAGCACAATGAATGTACCGACACTGGCACTCAATCGCATAGATGGCGACCGCTTCCCCAAGGGCTTATACCAGTTCGGTTTAAATCCAGAGGATGAGGCAGAGCAAATCGCTGATATCGCGATAAGCAAAGGCTATTCACGCGCACTTATTCTCACGCCAGAAGGAACATGGGGACAGAAAGTCGCGGCCGCTTTTGCCCAACGCTGGCAGAGTTTAAATGGCAGAATTGTCGCCAGCCAAACTTTCGACGCGTCGAAAAATAATTATTCGCAACGCATTAAAAGCACCTTACAAATTGATAAAAGCCAACAGCGTCTACAGCGCTTACAGCAGATTATTGGCATACATCCCAACTACGAGCCTTATCGGCGATCGGACGTAGACTTCATATTTTTGCTAGCTAGACCAAACGAAGGCCGCGCAATTAAGCCTCTTCTCGCCTATCACTACGCTGGTGACATCCCGGTGTATGCAACATCGCACATCTATCGGGGCAGTAATTCGCCCAGCAAAGACCGAGATATTAATGGCGTCCGCTTTATCGACATACCTTGGATATTTGACGAGAAATCGGCAATCCGCCAAGAAATTAATACTGGAATACCATCAAGCTCCGCCTACCAAAGGATGTACGCGCTAGGTGTAGACAGCTTTCGACTGCATTTGCGCCTCAAGCAATTACGCAATGGTGCGAGCGCACGCGTGTTTGGCGAAACCGGTACACTTACACTGAATGCGCTTGGGCAAATAGAGCGCGAGCTGGCCCTAGCCGAAATTCAAGACGGAATCGCTGTCGTCAACCCAATGGGGATTGCTAGCAAAGACGCGGAAAATGATTTTTAAGTCTCTGAAAAGCGCAGACATTGGAGACAGGGCTGAACGCGGAGCCCGTCGACTACTCGAAAAGCACAAGCTGAAGATTTTGCACCAAAATTACCGAAGTCGTTTTGGAGAAATCGATCTTATTGCGATGTCAGAAAACCACCTTATTTTTGTTGAGGTGCGCTTCAGAGAAAATTCGTTCTTTGGTAGCGGAGCCGAAACCGTCACCAGCAAGAAGCAACAACGCATAATTCTTACCGCACGCCACTTCCTCAGCAGCGGCGCATACACTGAACTACCTTGCCGCTTCGATGTCATTGAAGCAAGTAACGATAAAAGCGGTAAACTACATTTTAACTGGCTAGAAAACGCGTTTCAGGAGTGAAAAACAAAATTACCGTGGACTATTCCGAGCAAGTAGTAGATTTATTTCACCGCCACATTGAGAGCTGTATGTACACCATGGAAGCCCTCGGCGAGGCCATTGCACAGGCTAGCGAATGCCTTGTAGAAAGCATGCTCCAGGAGCACAAAATTATCTGCTGCGGAGAAGGCAACAGCGGCTTAATTGCCCACCATTTAGCTACCAATTTACTGAATAGCTTTCAACATGAGCGCCCAGCATTGCCTGCGATGGTGCTGAGCTCCGACGCTGCAACTGCAATAGCGGCCGATTCCAGTTACAACGATATTTACGCAAATCAGATACGCGCGCTAGGGCAAACAGGCGACTGCCTGGTCCTTTGCTATAACGGCGGCGGTGCAGCAGCTACGCTTAGAGCAATACAAGCAGCCCACGAGCGAAATATGCGCGTAGTCTCAATCAGCAATGTCAAAGGCGGCGATGCCAGCGCCCTGCTATTGCCAGACGATATAGAACTTACTTTCCCGATCGAAGACCGTGCAAGAGCGATTGAAGTTCAGCTCGTTGCCGTACACAGCATTTGCGAATTAATAGACACTCAACTATTTGGAACTCCCCACGCATGAACCTCTTTATACGTTTTAGCCTTACGATGGCGCTCGCCCTATTCATGAGCGCATGTACGCAAATTATCACCGCAACCACCGACAAACCCATTGCCGATGATCCAGGAAGCCGCAGCCTGGGCAGTTACGTTGACGATGAAATCATTGAAACCAAGGTTCTCGTGAACATCAACAAAACCGATCCCGCGCTAAAGGCATCTCGTATTAGCGCCACCAGTCACAACGCTATCGTATTACTAACAGGGAATACCGCCAGCGAAGATCTACGACAACTTGCTGGCGAGATTGCAAGCGGCGTCAAAAAAGTACGTAAAGTGCACAACGAACTAAGCGTAGGGGCCGATGTAAGCATGCTAGCCAGAAGCAATGACGCCTGGATAAGCACCAAAGTAAAGAGTCGATTATCACTAAACGAACAGTTAGATGCATCAAAGATTAAAGTCGTGACCGAAAACGGCATCGTTTATTTAATGGGCTTGGTATCTAAAGCAGAATCTGACACCGCCGCCACTGTTGTTAGTGAAACTAGCGGTGTGCAAAAAGTGGTGCGGGTTTTTGAATACTACTAACTTTCATTAAGAAAGCTGAAAAGTCGCCAAGTCTATTTAACGACTTTGAGACTTGGCTTAGATTTAGTCGGGAGCTTGCTTAAACTCGCCGAGGGGCGGGAACCAGTAGGCGGCGGAGGTGGCGTTGACTCCTCCGCATCGAACAACATACCTTGGCCATTTTCCTTAGCGTATACGCCTAGCACAGCACCGACAGGCGCGCTTACCTCTTGTGACACACCGCCAAAGCGACCACTGAAGCTGAGAATGTCATTGCCGACATTTAGCCCCATGACCGCCGAGGGGGATATATTCAGAACAATTTGACCATCTTGGACATACTGCTGCGGAACAAAAACACCTTCGCGCAGGGCATCCACCAAAATATAGGGTGTGCAGTTGTTATCCACCACCCACTCATAAATTGCTCTGATCATATAAGGTCGACTAGACGTCATTGCCATATAAATTCAAGCAGCAAATTAAGCTACTGATGCCTCGCTACGCAATTCACGCTCTTTTTCAGTCAGACTTTCTTGGAAAGCCGGACGCTCAAATAACCGCTCCATATAGTCAAACAAAGGTTTTGACTGGCGGGTTTGCGGAATCACCACACCCAACTCTGGTAAACGCCATAAAATAGGCGCCAAACAGCAATCAACCAAGGTAAATTCTTCGCTCATAAAAAAGGGTTTTTCTGCAAAAATTGGCGCCACAGTTAACAAGCTGTCACGTAATTCCTTGCGCGCCTTTTCGGCGTTTTTCGGGTTATTACCAGCGAGAAGCTCGTCAACTAATCGACACCAATCCCGCTCTATACGATAGATATACTGGCGACTTTCACCGCGGGCTACCGGGTAAACTGGCAACAATGGTGGATGCGGGAACCGCTCATCCAAATACTCCATCATGACCTTGGACTCATACAAGGCCAAGTCGCGATCAACCAAGGTTGGCAAAGAGTTATAGGGATTTAGTTCGGCGACCTCTTCCGGCAGGTTATCCGGCTTCACATCGACGATATCAACAGTCACGCCTTTTTCGGCCAATACGATTCTCACCCGATGGCAGTAATGACTCGCTGCGTCGGAAAAGAAAGTCATGGTAGAACGCTTGGCTACAACGCCCATTGATCTCACCTCAAATTAGAAAACTAAAACAACAAACGGGCAGCTCTAACTAGAGCCACCCGCCAACTATTACAAGCCCTTACAAAAGCGTAAAAACTAGTAGCAAAATTTAATGCACATCTTTCCAATATTCACGGTTTAGCAAGTACGCGAATATAAAGAACAGCGTGATGAACAGCAGCACAAATACACCAATACGCTTACTTTTCGCTTGCGCAGGCTCACCCACGTAATCCAAGAAGTTAACCAGATCATAGATTACTTTATCATATTCAGCCGGGCTCAAAGCGCCTTCGGGAGAATAGGTAAATGATCCACACGGATTTAACGCCTTGCCGTCTTCATCGAACAATACATCGTCACCCGTTAATGGGTCGCGAAGTATACCACCATTGTGCGCGTGAACCGGACCTGGCGCGCAGTGCGGCATACCTTGCAATTCAACTAAAACATGCGGCATACCAACATCTTTAAAGACTTTGTTATTAACACCCCAAGGACGTGACGGATCTGAATGGAAAGTACGAAGATAGGTGTACAACCAATCAGTGCCGCGAGCTCGCGCAACCAAGGTCAGATCAGGAGGTGCTGCGCCAAACCACTTTTTTGCATCATCCGCCGCCATCGCATTGGTCATTAACGAGCCAATTTTTGCGTCTGCGTCAAACTTTAAGTTTTGCTCAAACAAATCAACGGGAATACCGAGATCATCTGCAGTGCGCTGATAACGACCGTATTCTAATGAATGACAGCCCATACAATAATTCATATAAGTCTTAGCGCCGCTTTGCAGCGACGCCTCGTCAGTCACATCAGTATCAATTTGATCGCAAGCCATGGTGCCACAGTTAAATGCAGACTCAGCACCAGCGGCTTTGAGAGGTAATACCGTCAGCACGATTACAACCAACAGCACCAACATACTCTTCCAAAAGCCCATACCGCTATCGGTAGTGCGGGTTGGCTCAGGCTTAGTCGCTTCCCACTTGGTCCAGAAAGGCATCAGAATGAAGAAGGCGAAATAAATAACCGAACAAATACGTGCCAGCAAAGTACGCGCTTCGGTTGGCGCTTTCACACCAAGCACACCCAAGATCAGGAATGAAGCAACAAAAATCAAGATTGCAGCTTTACTCACACGGCCTTTGTAGCGAATCGACTTCACAGGGCTGCGATCTAACCATGGCAACAAGAATAGAATCGCAACCGAGGCACCGAAGGCAATAAAGCCGAGTAACTTATCAGGAACCGCGCGCAATACCGAATAAAACGGTGTGAAGTACCAAACTGGCGCGATGTGATCTGGCGTTTTCAGACCATTAGCAATTTCAAAGTTCGCATACTCGATGAAATAACCACCCATTTCCGGGCCAAAGAAGATAATAGCTGCGAAGACGAACATGAATACCGCTATCGCCGTTAAATCATGCACGGTGTAATAGGGGTGGAAGGCAACGCCATCCAGAGGAATACCATTGGCATCCTTATTCTTCTTAATTTCAACGCCGTCTGGGTTGTTAGAACCCACTTCGTGCAAGGCAAGTAGATGCAATACAACCAACGCAATTAATACAATTGGCAGTGCAACAACATGAAGAGCAAAAAAGCGGTTCAAGGTAATACCCGATATCAGGTAGTCACCGCGAATCCACTGCACGATATCCTCACCGACAACAGGAATAGCACCGAACAAGGAAATGATAACCTGTGCACCCCAGTAGGACATTTGCCCCCATGGCAGCACGTATCCCACAAAGGCTTCAGCCATCAGCGCCAAGAAAATGAACATACCAAAAACCCAGATTAATTCCCGAGGTTTTTTGTACGAGCCATAAATTAAGCCGCGGAACATATGCAGATACACCACAACAAAAAACGCTGACGCGCCGGTGGAGTGCATGTAACGGATTATCCAGCCAAACTCGACATCCCGCATGATGTATTCAACAGAGCGAAATGCTTCTTCAGAGCTTGGTGTAAAGCTCATGGTCAACCAAACACCAGTCAGTAGCTGGTTTACCAGCACAACGAGAGAAAGGACACCAAAGAAATACCAGAAATTGAAGTTTTTCGGCGCATAGTATTTACCCATATGGGTATCCCACGCACGCATAATAGGTAGGCGGGCATCAACCCAGTCACGCAGACCCACTAACATTTTGATCATTACGCAGCCCCCTGATCAACACCGATAACAATCACATTGTCACCCTCGTAGGAATACGGAGGAATAACAAGGTTTTGAGACGCAGGCGAACCTTGGTAAACGCGTCCCGCCAAATCAAAACGTGAACCGTGACATGGGCAAAAGAAACCACCAAGCCATGCCTTACCGCCCAAATCGGGAACACCGACCTCAGGGTAATGCTTTGGCGCACAACCTAAGTGGGTACACAAACCAACAAGGACAAGATATTCCGGGCGAATAGCACGCGATGCTGAATCAACGTACTCTGGCTGCTCGGAACCCTCAGAGGCTGGATCTTTCATGTACTGATCAAGCTGCTTTAAGCCCGCAACTTGCTCCTCAGTACGACGCACCACATAAACGGGTTTACCGCGCCACTCGACAACAACCATCTGGCCCGGCTCCAGCTTACTGATATCAGCCTTTACCGGTGCACCAGCAGCCTTTGCTTTAGCGCTTGGATTCCAAGAACCCACGAAGGGTGTTGCTATACCGACTGCGCCTGCGGCACCCACAACGGATGTTGCAGCCGTCAGAAAGCGTCGACGCCCTGTATTTATGCCGTCATTGCTCATGACGATTCCCCCATAATATACGAAAACTCAGGCAGGCCCCGCCTCTCGAAACAGAGCCAAATCCAAAATTCCAAATGGGCCAAATAGTAATGAACTTGACCCTTACTGACAACATTAATGCGCAGCAAAGACCTATATCAGGCCCTTTGCTTGAGCAAAAAAAAACGCCCACATAAAAGCTCGTGGGCGTTTTCCGAGTGCCGTAGCGGCAATCTCCACAGACCAGATGGTCGTCGCGGTTAACGCTTGGAGAATTGCGGCTTCTTACGTGCTTTACGCAAACCGACTTTCTTACGCTCAACTTCGCGAGCATCGCGAGTTACGTATCCAGCTTTACGCAGACCGCTGCGCAAACCTTCGTCGTATTCCATAAGAGCACGAGTAATACCGTGACGAATCGCGCCAGCCTGGCCAAAACTACCACCACCGCTAACCGTTACAGTCACATCAAACTTTTCAGCCATTTCGACCAGCTCAAGCGGCTGACGAACGATCATACGCGCAACTTCACGACCAAAGTACTGGTCAAGAGTACGAGCATTAACTGAAATAGCACCTGTTCCTGCTTTCAGGAATACACGAGCTGAGGAGGTTTTACGGCGACCTGTACCGTAATACTGGGTGGCTGACATATTGCGCTTCCGTTAGATATTCAGTTCAACTGGCTGCTGAGCGGCATGGGGATGCTCAGTTCCAGCGTAGACTTTCAATTTTTTAAACATTGCACGACCCAGCGGATTCTTGGGTAACATACCCTTTACCGCACCCTGGATCACGCGCTCAGGGGCTTTATCAATCAACTTTTCGAAGCTTATAGACTTCAATCCACCTGGATAACCAGTGTGGTGATGATAGATCTTGCCAGTTGCTTTGTTGCCAGTAACGCGAATCTTCTCCGCATTAACAACAACGATATAATCGCCAGTATCAACATGAGGCGTGTATTCAGGCTTATGCTTACCGCGCAAACGATGCGCAATCTCACTGGCCAAACGACCCAATGTTTTTTCGGCGGCGTCTACTACGTACCAGTCGTGTATTACGTCACTGGGTTTTGCGCTTAAGGTTTTCATGTTTCTCGCCTATAGGGCCCGTACCGAACAAAGAGCGCGAATACTACATAAGCGCCAAGGGTTTTTCAAGTGGAATATTGATTTTGTAAGCCATAATTCTCAATGACCTATGGCCGGTGCTCGCAGGCCAGATATTCCTCTGATTGCATTTCAAGCAAGCGACTCTGAGTGCGCTCAAATTCGAAATCCAATCGACCGCCAGTATACAACTGCTCCAGCGGTGCAGCGGCGGATAATACCAGCTTAACGTTACGGTCGTAAAACTCATCTATCAAATTAATGAAACGACGCGCCTGATCATCCCTTCCAGCACCCATTTGCGGGACATTACTAATAAGTACCGCATGGAACACCCGCGCCAGCTCGATATAATCATACTGACTGCGCGGTCCATCACACAACTCTGAAAAATCAAACCACGCAACATCGTCAGCGACAAATAAGGCCTGAATCTGCCGCCCCTCGATATCAAGCAGCTGATCTGCACTGGCAGCCTCAGGCGCCAAGCGCTTAAAACTCAGGGCCAAACTTTGATCCGCAGCCTCACCCAATGGGTGATAATAGAGCTCGGCCTGTTCAAGCGCCCGCAGACGATAATCCACGCCACCATCGACGTTAACCACATCAACCCTATCTTTTATCAAGGCAATGGCGGGTAAGAACCGCGCCCGCTGCAAACCATCTTTGTACAAACCATCTGGAACAATATTTGACGTCGCAACAAGAACCACGCCGCGCGCGAAGAGCCGATCAAATAAGCCAGCCAGAATCATCGCATCGGTGATATCTGATACAAAGAACTCATCAAAACAAATCACCCTCGCCTCGTCGGCTATGCGATCAGCAACAATGACTAATGGGTTTTTCTCACCTGACAGGGATTTCAACTCGCGATGCACTCGCTGCATAAAGCGGTGAAAGTGCGCGCGCATTTTGTTTTCGAAAGGCAATGTATCGAAAAAAGTATCCATGAGATACGTCTTCCCTCGACCTACACCACCCCAAAAATACAGCCCGCGAATCGTCGGCGGAGGGGTATTTCGCCCTGATAGCTTGGCCCCTACACGAGCAAAAAAGCTGCTACCACGCTGCGAGGGCTGAGCGAGCAGATCATCATATAAGCGCTGCAAACACTGCACAGCATGTTCCTGAGCCGGATCATAAGAAAAATCGGCCTGCGTGAGATCGTGCTGATAACGCTGTATGGGAGTAGACATTCGTATAGCCTCTTTCAAGACGGGCGCAACTGTACCGAGCCACAACCCAATTGGCAATTTTTTATCCGGGAGTACTGAACCCCAGCCAACGAGGGGTTATACTGTAGCGAAGGAGTGACAACTACGTCGACTCATCGGAGGAACCTCTGTGCAAGACATCAATACATTAATCGCCGTCGCCATTATCTGCTTACTCATCGGCGCAGCGGTAGGCTATTTCATTGTTGGTCGAATGAGACCTGAACAACAAAACCGCGCAGCGTTAGAAAAGCAATTCAATGATATGCAGCGTCAACAGCAAGACTATCAACAAGAAGTCAGCCATCACTTTGACCGCACGGGTGAACTACTTAACGAGCTGGCCGAAAGCTATCGCAGTGTTCACAACCATATTGTGGAGGGCGCACAAAATCTTCACAGCACCGGCATCAGTCCTCTGCAGGCCATTCCTGAGGGCCGCCCAGTACTGGATAACAAGCCGAGCAAACTTGCCCCTGCAGCGCCACCACTAGATTACGCTCCACGGCAGCCCGGCAAAAAGGGTGCTCTACACGAAGAGTTCGGCATGGATTCAGAAAAGAAGCCCAAAGAACACCTTGAGCCGCCGGTCTCTCCGCACGCGTAATCTACACCACATCCAAATCACCATACTATTTCCGGCCTAAATGTTCTTAGGCCGGATTGTCGATATCTATAAATCGATGATACAGATCAAATTGGTCTGCCAGATTTTTCGCCACAGCCTGTATGCCATAGCGCTCGGTAGCGTGGTGCCCCGCCGCAATATAGTGAATACCCAGTTCCCGCGCGGCCAGTATTGTGGGCTCCGATACCTCGCCGCTTAGATACGCATCAACACCAGCGGCAAACGCCTTTTCAATATAAGACTGCGCACCGCCCGTACACCAAGCTATCGTTGAAATAGGTCGGTCATGACCTACCTCTAACAATGGCTTACGCCCCAGCACTAGCTCTACGTGTGCCGCAAACGCCTCTGCGCTCATTGGCGCAGAAAGGCGACCAACATTTCCCACCGACCGCGGGTTATTAGGCTCAAGTCCACCCTCGACATGAATACCTAGCCGCTTGGCCAACTGAGCGTTATTGCCCAGTACCGGATGGGCATCCAATGGCAGGTGATAGGCGATTAAACTGATATTGTTGGCGAGTAATAACGCGAGTCGATTTCGCTTCATACCGACAATACAGGGATCTTCGCCGCGCCAAAAATAACCATGATGGACCATGATGGCATCCGCCTTTTCTGCAATCGCGGCCTCAATTAGGGCCTGCGAAGCAGTGACGCCCGAGATGATACGACGAACGGTCTCACTGCCCGCCACCTGCAATCCATTCGGGCAGTAATCGCTAAATTGTGCTGGATCTAAAATGTTATCTGCCGCAGCAAGCAAATCACCAAGAGAAACCGCCATAAACCCTCACATTAATTCTGAAATGTCACATTTCGTGCTAGGCTAGCACCCCATAAAGACAAGCATCCAGTGCTTCCCCACTTAATCACCCAGCGAGGACCGACACTTGACACGGAACAGCCTGAAACCACTGATCTGGCCCACCATTTGCGGCATTTTACTCGGCCTATGCATACTCGCCTATCTACCCAGAGATCGCGACAAAGACTACGTTTACGCCGTTGAACACGCGGCACCGGCCGTTGCCAACATTTACACTACCAAAGTTGTAGAACAGCGCCACCCACTTGCCGACGACCCACTATTCAAACATTTTTTCAGCCGCAACGGCCGCGTAAAGCAGCAACTGGAACGCAGCCTAGGATCAGGCGTCATTGTCAGTGATGCGGGATATTTGCTTACGAATTACCATGTCATCAAAGGTGCCGACGAGATATTGGTGTTACTTCATGACGGCCGACAAGCACTAGCAAGCGTTATCGGCAGCGATGCCGACACCGACCTTGCCGTCCTAAAAATCGACTTAGACAACCTCACCAGTATAACCATTGGCGACCCATCAAAAATTCACGTCGGCAACATCGTGCTCGCCATCGGCAACCCATACGGCTTCGGCCAAACTGTAACCCAAGGCATTGTCAGCGCGACCGGTCGCTACGGATTAGGCCTTAGCCAGTTCGAAAATTTCATTCAAACTGACGCCGCAATCAACCCCGGCAACTCCGGTGGCGCGCTTATCGATACAAAAGGTCGATTACTCGGGATCAACACCGCGATTTACACCCAGAGTGGCGGATCAACTGGTATCGGCTTAGCCATTCCAACTGATTTAGCACTCCGTACCATGAGCGATCTCATTAGCTATGGTCGACCACTGCGGGGCTGGCTGGGCATTGAAGTTCAACCCGTTGGCGTGGGCACTAATGGCGTCATTATTACCGCGCTAGCAAACAGTGGCCCAGCAGAAAAAGCCGGTTTAAAAATTGGTGACATTCTCATTAATATAAACGGTGAACAAGTCGGCGACGGCCATGCGGGCATGAAACTCATCACCTACACTCGGCCCGGCGAAAGAGTGAGAATCGCTTTATTACGCGGCGAAGAAACAATCACAATCGAAACAGAAGTGGCTATGCGGCCTAATAGCTAGGCCGCAAATTACGCAGACGCCAGAAGCCGCTGCAGCGACTTGAACAACACCTCACTATCTTCGGGTCGACCTACGGTAATACGGAGATACTGCTCAATGCGCGGCATTTTAAAATGCCGAACAATCACACCGTCTTCTCGCAACCCCGCCGCCAACTCCGAGGCATCGCGACTCACATGCCGACAAAATACAAAATTGGCTGAAGACGGCAACACCTGAAAATCAAAAGACGCGAGACGAGTCACCATCGCCTCACGCTCAGACATCACCGCATGCCGGGTTTGCTGAAAATAGGACTCATCCGCAAACGATGCCGCAGCACCCAACTGAGCCAGACGATCTAATGGATAGGAATTAAAACTATTTTTAATCCGCTCCAATGCCTCAATTAGATCTGGATGGCCAACCGCAAAACCAACCCGCAAACCCGCTAATGAGCGCGACTTTGACAGCGTTTGCGTCACTAACAAATTAGGAAAGCGATCAACCAGGGAAATCGCAGAGTCACCGCCGAAATCAACATAAGCCTCGTCAATAACAACCACTGTTTCGTTGTTAACTGTCAGCAGCCGTTCAATTTCTGCCAGCGACAAGAAACACCCCGTCGGCGCATTCGGGTTCGGGAAAATAATCCCGCCATTAATACCTCGGTATTCCTCGATCTTAATCTGGAACTTGTCATCCAGCGGAATCACCTCGTACGGTATCTTATACAAACCGCAATACACGGGATAAAAACTGTACGTGATATCCGGAAACAGCAAGGGCTTGCCGTGCTGAAACAAGCCATGAAAAACATGCGCCAAGACTTCATCAGAACCGTTGCCGACAAATACCTGCTCTGTAGCAACACCGTGGTAATCCGCAATCGCCGTTTTTAGCACATCGCTATTCGGGTCGGGGTATAAGCGCAGCGCGGCAGTCGCCTCAGCCCTAATAACTTCAAGTACTTTTGGCGAAGGTCCATAGGGGTTTTCATTGGTATTGAGCTTGGTTAATTTACTTAACTTTGGCTGCTCCCCAGGAACATAGGGCACTAAATCTTTAACGAATGGACTCCAATACCTACTCATCACAATCACCTAATATGCGATATTCCGCGCTGCGGGCGTGGGCCTGCAAGGACTCCCCGCGCGCGAGTACCGAGGCAACTTTAGCCAATTCAGACGCACCCGCCGCGGAGCAAGCGATCAAGGATGAGCGCTTCTGGAAATCGTATACACCTAACGGCGATGAAAACCGCGCGGTGCCAGAGGTGGGTAACACGTGATTCGGTCCAGCGCAGTAATCCCCTAAGGCTTCTGGTGTATAACGCCCCATAAAGATAGCGCCAGCATGGCGTATTTTTGGCAGCCACTGCTCCGCATCGTCAACAGATAACTCTAGATGCTCTGGCGCTATTCGATTACTAATTGCAATCGCATCATCCATGTCGTTAACCAACACCAGCGCACCGCGACTCACCAAAGAGCTGCGAATAATATCCGCACGCTCAGACTCCGGCAGCAAACGACTGATACTCGCTTCAACCTGATTTAAAAAGTCGGCATCAGGACTCAACAATATCGATTGAGCATCTTCATCGTGTTCAGCCTGCGAAAAAAGATCCATCGCAATCCAATCAGGGTCGGTCTTACCGTCGCAGATGATTAGAATCTCAGAGGGACCTGCAATCATATCCAAGCCGACACTGCCAAACACTTGCCGCTTAGCGGTGGCGACATAAATATTGCCGGGGCCGACGATTTTATCAACTTTAGGAATCGTTTCTGAACCGTATGCCAGTGCCGCAATTGCCTGGGCGCCGCCGATGGTAAATACGCGATCAACACCCGCTATAGCCGCAGCGGCCAACACCATGTCATTAACAAAGCCTTTGGGGATCGGCGACACCATAATCAACTCGCCAACGCCAGCTACTTTAGCGGGTATAGCATTCATTAATACCGATGACGGATAAGTCGCCTTACCACCTGGTACGTATAAGCCAACGCGGTCTAAGGCGGTAATCTGCTGCCCCAACAGAGTGCCATCTGCTTCGCGATATGACCAAGACTCTTGGCGCTGATGCTGGTGATAGGTTTTTATTCGCTCCGCAGCCGTTTCTAGGGCC
Source organism: uncultured Zhongshania sp. (assembly GCF_963975605.1). Taxonomy (NCBI): domain Bacteria; kingdom Pseudomonadati; phylum Pseudomonadota; class Gammaproteobacteria; order Cellvibrionales; family Spongiibacteraceae; genus Zhongshania; species uncultured Zhongshania sp. The sequence continues at coordinate 56,471 of NZ_CAXBHN010000004.1, forward strand.
GCGCGAACATCCGCATTTATGTTTGCAAGGGCGGCGTGAATTCGACTCTGCGGGATTTCCAAATCTGCCGCTACGTTGGGTTCCCAGCTATCAAAACGCCTCGTGAACTCAAGGATCGCGGCATCGCCCTCGCCGCGAACTTTTGCAAGTACGTCTGCCACCGTTGCCACCACCGAGGGGTTCGACACCGACTCCCAATCCAGTAATGCCGTCAGCGCCGCATCAAAATCGAGGTCCGCACTACTCATACGCCTTATTAGAGTATCAGCCATTGCTGACAAGCTCCGCCGCGCTCTGCCGGGCTTCCACCGCAGCCGTTAACTTCGCGATAATATCTTGGATACTCTTATGCTTACGCTTCATCGCCGCCTTGTTCACGACAAGACGCGAACTCACATCGGCGATCATGTCACGCGGTTCCATACCGTTGGCCCGCAGGGTATTTCCCGTATCCACAATGTCGACAATTAAATCGGCTAAATCCATGAGGGGCGCCAATTCCATCGCACCGTAAAGCTTAATTAGCTCAACTTGAATTCCACGCTCTGCAAAGTGCCGGCGAGCGACATTCACAAACTTGGTGGCAACTCGCACACGACCATGTGGCAAGGACTCACCAACACGACCGGCAGTCATCAATTTACAACGAGCGATATTGAGATCTAAGGGCTCATACATATCGCCCGCACCGACCTCCAAGAGCATATCTTTACCCGCCACACCAATATCCGCCGACCCCAGCTTTACATAGGTCGGTACATCGGTGCCGCGAATAACAATCAAACGAATATGTGAATGGTTAGTCTCAAAAATCAGCTTGCGACTGCTGCTTATATCTTCGGCGGGCACGATGCCCGCCTCCGCCAACAATGGCAGAGTTTCTTTTAAGATACGCCCTTTGGTGAGCGCAATAGTAACCGGCTGATCCACAAATTAACTCCAGGTACCGTAAAGCATTTAATTGGCAACGCGACGAATAGTGGCCCCGAGCGCAAGAAATTTCTCTTCAATGCATTCATAGCCACGATCTATATGATAGATGCGATCCACAAGCGTATCCCCATCCGCAACCAAACCGGCAATTACAAGACTTGCCGACGCGCGCAAATCACTGGCCATAACTGGCGCCGCTTTCAAACGCTCGGTGCCGGTAATCATGGCGGTATTGCCTTCTATACTAATTTTAGCGCCCATTCGATTCATTTCATGGGTTTGAATTAGGCGGTTTTCAAATATGGTTTCAGTAACATGGGAAACCCCATCGGCAACCGCATTCATCGCGGTAAACTGCGCCTGCATATCTGTGGGAAAACCCGGGTACGGGACGGTCTTAATATTAACTGCTTTTGGCCGACGCCCTTCCATATCGAGGGTAATCCAATTTTCACCGGATTCAACTTTTGCACCCGCCTCAACGAGCTTTACCAATACTGCCTCTAGCGTTTCAGGCCCTATTCCGCGCAAGCGTATAGATCCCCGGGTCGCCGCCGCTGCCACCAAATACGTGCCGGCTTCAATGCGGTCAGGCATAACTGAATAGGTGCAGCCATGTAAACGCTCTACACCGTCAACAATTATTGTCGCACTACCGTGCCCACTGATCTTGGCTCCCATCGCGATAAGACAGTTTGCCAAATCAACGATTTCGGGCTCTCGCGCGGCATTTTCTAAAACCGTGCGCCCTTTCGCCAGTGCTGCGGCCATCAAGACATTTTCAGTGCCGCCAACAGTGACCATATCAAACAAGACATGGGCGCCGCGCAAACCACCTTCGGGTGCCGTTGCCGTAATATATCCGGCGTCGACATCAATTATCGCACCCATGGCCTCTAAACCACGCAAATGCTGATCAACCGGGCGGCTGCCGATAGCGCAACCACCAGGAAAAGAAACCCGAGCATGGCCAAAATGTGCCAACAAGGGCCCCAAGACTAAAATCGAGGCCCGCATGGTTTTCACCAACTCGTATGGGGCAGTCGTTTTGGTGGTTGTTGAACCATTAATTTCGACGCCGAGATTTTCATCGACAATCAATTCGGTTCCCATGCTGCGCAGTAGCGCAATCATGGTGGTAATGTCATGCAAATGCGGCAGATTGCGAATCATCACCGGTTCGCTAGACAATAATGTAGCCGCCAAAATAGGCAGCGCTGCATTTTTTGAACCGGAAACACGAATCTCGCCGGCCAACGGCCCGCCGCCGGTTATAAGCAACTTATCCATGAAATCTCCTGGAAATTCCGCTTAGCCTTAAGATTGGGCTTCGTCGGGGGTCAACGCTTTAATATTAATGGCGTGTAAAGAGCCATCCCGAATCCAATCATTGACTGCAGCATAGACAAGCTGCTGACGCTTTACCGCACGTAATCCGGCAAAGGCATCACTAACAACGCGCACGTCAAAATGGCTGCCATCACCATTCACGGCAACTTCACTACTGGGAAAATGCTCTAAAAGACGCTGTTCGATATGTTCTACTTGCATGCCCATCCCGCTCTTACCTACCACTACTTTGCACAAGCGCGGAATTGTACGCAATTGCGGAGAACATGGCGAGGCGAAACCCTAGTCAGGGCTCGCCTCGCCTATTAAAAGAAGGTTACTCTGCGGTTTTTTCCATCACCTCTTGCGGCGCAACCGTCCAGTTCGCAATAACCTTATCTATGTCGCCATTATATTGTTTAACTGCGGCGTTAAACTGATTTTGATAAATCCGACCTAAATTCAAGCCCTCAATAATCACGTTGCGCAATTTCCAGACACCATCTGAACCTTGGCGAAGCGTATAGACAACTTGATATGGCTTAGCGCGCTCACCGTAAATATCTTGGCGCACACCAACGCTACCTGACAAATCCACATCGTCGGCCAATGGCAACACTTCAATACGATTGCCATTAAAGCCAAGCAAGCCTTTTGAATACGTATTGATCAATCCGTCTTTAAAACTATCGGTAAACCGAATTACGCGCTCGCGAAACTGCGCACGCTCGGCTTCCGTTTTTAGGCTTTCGTAGTAACCACGACTGCCATATTTACCCATAATACCCCGCGCAAAACTTTGAAAGTCCACCACTTCGTCCATAATGCGCCGAACTTCATTGGTAAAGCGCTGCGGATCAGTGTCAATGTAACCACGCGCATCCTCAATCACTTTGACCAACTCTTGGGTAGTGTCTGCAACTACCTCATAGGGGCCTTTGTCGGCGGCAAAGCTCTGTGAAAACAGGCCAAACACCATAAATAATGCCACTACTATTTTTTTACACATACCATCCCCTTAATTTTTATCCGTGCTTCATTACCAATAAAATACGGGCAACTGCGAGCTAAGACCCCATTTTACGCCAATGACTCCCAATTCAGACCTTAGCTAAACCTGTTAATTTGTCACATTGGAAATTATCATACACAGGATTAGCGCCAGCTGAACGGGCGACGCAAACTACCTAAGGTATTCTGAGTGAGCAATAATTCTAGCTTTATTGGGTCAGCGCAACGCGTAATCACCATGGAGCGTGACGCCGTTAGTGTCTTAATTGACCGGATCGACGACTCGTTTGAACGCGCCTGCGATATTTTACTGGCATGCAAAGGCCGCGTGGTTGTCACCGGCATGGGCAAATCTGGGCACATCGGCAATAAAATTGCGGCGACCCTGGCCAGCACCGGCACCCCCGCTTTTTTTGTTCACCCCGGTGAAGCCAGTCACGGCGATTTAGGAATGATCACCGCTGGCGATGTGGTCATCGCCCTTTCTAATTCTGGGACCACTGCAGAACTCATCACTATTTTACCGCTGTTGAAACTGCTCGCTGTACCCGTCATTGCGTTAACAGGCAAACCAGACTCAGAACTGGCCACAACCGCGGATGTACACTTAAACGTAGGCGTTAGCGAAGAAGCATGTCCACTCAATCTTGCCCCCACATCCAGTACAACGGTAACGCTCGTAATGGGAGATGCTCTCGCGATTGCGCTTTTAGAGGCTCGCGGTTTCACGGCCAATGACTTTGCAATGTCTCACCCCGGTGGCGCACTGGGCAGACGACTACTGCTAAAAATCGACAGCATAATGCATACTGGCGCCGCCATACCCTCCGTTGAGTTAGGCTGCGCCTTAAGCAGCGCTCTACTGGAAATGAGCAGCAAAGGTTTGGGTATGACTGCAGTAGTAGATAAATCGGGCGCGCTGGCCGGCATATTTACAGACGGCGACTTACGCCGAGCTATTGATCGCGGCATAGATATACACAGCAGCCCAATTGATGACATTATGACTCGCAATTGCCGTACCATCCGCCCCGGCACGATGGCCGCAGAAGCGCTGCGTATTATGGAAGATAACAAAATTACTGTTCTGGTGGCCGTCGATAGCGAACACAAACCAGTCGGCGTTATCCATACTCACGACCTGCTAAAAGCAGGCGTCGCATAGAGAATATAGAAGCAATGCAGAGCGTTATCGAGAAAGCAAAACCCATCAAACTATTGGCGATGGACGTCGACGGGGTACTAACCGACGGCAGTCTTTATTTTGGCAACAGCGGCGAGGAAATAAAGGCCTTTAGCATCCTCGACGGTTTAGGAATAAAATTACTGCGCGATGCGGGTATCAAGCCGGCTATTATAACCGGTCGCAGCTCGGAGCTGCTTAAACGGCGCGCGGCAGAACTTAAAATTGAATTAATCTACCAGGGCCGCGAAGACAAACTCGTTGCCCTCGAAGAGCTGCGAAGCGACCTTGGACTTAGCTTCGAAGAAATTGCCTACGTCGGCGACGATTTGCCCGACCTCTCTGCTATTCGCCAGGCTGGTCTAGGTATTACCGTAGCCAACGGCCATTACTACGTTGCTCGTCACGCCGATTGGCAAACCAAAGCTGCGGGCGGCAATGGCGCGATAAGAGAAATATGCGAGCTCATTCTCAAGGCTCAAGGCAAGCTAAATGACGCCCTAGAGCAATACCTTTAAATATGAAAGGCTTTAACTTTTTCACACTACTTTCGGTGCTATCGGCAATAACCGCGCTAGCAGGGACAGTAGTGTATTTAACTCAATACAGCGAGAGCGGCAAGCTCAGTATTACAGAGCAATTTGAAGCCACGCCCGATGCCGACTCACACCTGACTAACGTCAATGGCATTAAATACAGCAGCAACGGCGATATAGCCTATCAATGGCGAGCAAATAGCGCCGAGCGCCTAATTTCCGACGGTTCAATCACCTTACAAAAGCCCTACTATATCGGTAATATCGCCGAGCAGCGCCCTTGGACCGCGAGCGCGCAGTCGGGACGACTTTCACAAAATGGCGAACAACTAACACTAGAAAATACCGTCATTGTGAAAGACCTAATTCGCCAGGCGGAAATTTCCACAGAAGCACTAAATATTAATCTTGAAAATAGTGAGGTAAGCACGTCACTGGCGCTTACGCTCAAATTACGCAACGGCAAAACAAACTCAATCGGCATGCAAGCCAGCCTGAAAGATGAGCGCGTTGAACTGCTAAACCAGGTAAAAGGTCGCTATGAGCCCTACTAAAGCCGCACTTGCTGCCGCGCTTTTCCTCGCTGTAAGCCAAATCGCAGTCAGCCTTCCCGATGATCGCAAAAAAGCGATCAACCTGAGCTCTGACCGCGCGATATACGAGAATAATCAGGGTATCTATATCGGCAATGTCAATATGAGCCAGGGCTCATTAAAAATTCGCGCTGACAAGCTCACTATCGTCGAGTCTGATCGCAAAGTAGAAAAGGTGATCGCCGAAGGCAGCCCCGCGTATTTTGAACAGCAACCGCGCGCAGAAGAAGGCGTGGTTATTGCCAGCGCGCAGCGTATTGAATACAGCTTGCAGCAAGAAGAAATACTGCTGCAAGGAAATGCTTCAATCACCCACCAGGGCTCCAAGATCTCGGGCGATAGAGTCGTCTACAGCGGCCGTAAGCAAATGGTAATAGCTGACGGCGGCAGCAATGAAAAAGACAATCGCGTCAAAATGACGCTACAACCCCAAGCGGCGCCAGATGACGCACCCGCTAGTGGCGATAACAAAGGCGCTGCCGAACCTAGCCCAAGCCCAGAAAGCAGCAACGCGGCGCCAACACCTGCCGCAGAGGGAACCCAATAACCATGCCTGTTTTACAAGCTAAGAACCTCGCCAAAGCCTACAAAGGCCGCGAAATTATTAAGGATGTGTCGCTGACGATTAGTAGCGGTGAAATCGTCGGCTTACTGGGCCCGAACGGCGCAGGCAAAACCACCTGTTTCTACATGATCGTGGGCATTGTCAACGCTGATCGCGGCAGTATTCAGCTCGATGACCGCGACCTCACTAAGCTGTCGATTCAAGGCCGCGCAAAACACGGTGTAGGTTATTTACCCCAGGAAGCGTCCATCTTTCGCAAACTTAGCGTGGCCGACAACATCATGGCCATTTTGGAAACCAGACGCGATCTAAATCGCAGTCAGCGCAAAGATAAGCTTGAGGCACTCCTGCAGGAGTTCCACATTACGCATATCCGCAAATCCCAGGGTATGGCGCTATCTGGCGGCGAGCGTCGACGGGTAGAAATTGCTCGCGCACTCGCCACCGAACCCAGCTTTATTTTACTGGATGAGCCTTTTGCTGGCGTCGATCCTATCTCCGTTAACGACATTCAAAATATTGTTAGACACCTGCAGGCACGGGGGATTGGGGTATTAATCACCGACCACAACGTCCGTGAAACCTTAGACATTTGCGATAAAGCCTACATTGTGGGAGAGGGCCGCATCGTCGCTGAAGGCAACGCCGAAACGGTGCTAAACAACCAGATCGTTCGCGATATTTACCTAGGTGACAAATTTACATTGTAAGTAATGTTCCTTACAAATGAATCGGCACAGGTATTGCAGGGAATCGGTGTCACGACTACACTGACATTGAGGCATTTAATTGCCGGTAGAACAAAACACCGTTCGCGTTACCACTTAAATCATGTTGTAGAAACCATAGCCTATGAAACAATCGCTACAGCTAAAAGTCGGCCAAAGCCTGACAATGACACCCCAGCTGCAGCAGGCGATTCGTTTATTACAGTTGTCTACTCTAGACCTCCAACAAGAAATCCAATCCGCTCTCGACTCCAACCCCCTGCTAGAAATCAGCGACGACGACGGCGATATTGAGGTCAACACCGAACCCACCTCAGCCGAACCCAAAAAGCCCGAAAAAGCGGGTGACAATGAAATAGAAACGCCTCAGCCTGAAGCCGACACCGAATGGGCTGAACGCAGTGATATTCCAGAAGATCTTCCGGTGGACAGCCAGTGGGACGACGTATTTCAAACCAGCGGTAGCGGTTCCGGCAGTAGCTCCTCTGGTGAGGATAGTGACTACAACAACGACTATCGACACTCGAGCTCAGATTCCCTGCAAGATCATTTGCGCTGGCAACTCAACTTAAGCCGCCTGTCCGATATAGACCAAATGATCGCCGACGCCATCATCGATGCCATCGATGAAAAAGGCAGACTTACCGTCAATCCAGAAGAGCTTGTAGAAGGCTTTGACAACGACGCGATAGAGATAGAAGAAGTAAATGCGGTATTACACCTCATCCAACAATTCGACCCACCAGGCGTAGGTGGTCGAGATCTACAAGAATGCCTGTTGATTCAACTCAAACAAATGCCACGCAACACGCCCTACGTCGATGAGGCGTGTTTAGTCGTAAGCCAATATATGGCTCAACTCGGCAATCGCGACTACAATCAAATTATGCGTCGCTGCCGTTTAAAAGAAGATCAGCTACGCGATATCCTAAAGCTTATTCAGTCACTAGATCCGACTCCCGGCAACGCGATAGGCAGTGATGACACCGAGTACGTTATTCCCGATGTGTTCGTAAGCAAGAAAGAGGGACGCTGGTTGGTAGAGCTAAACCCCGATATTGCGCCAAAAATTCAAATCAATGCCCAGTATGCATCAATGGCTCGGCAGAGTAGCAATGCCAGTGACAATGACTATATCCGCGACAATCTCCAAGAAGCACGGTGGTTCATTAAAAGCTTAATCAGTCGCAATGAAACCCTGATGAAAGTAGCTACAAAAATCGTCGAGTACCAACGCGGCTTCCTGGAATATGGCGAAGAAGCCATGAAGCCTCTGGTTTTACACGATATTGCCGAGGCGGTCGGCATGCATGAATCCACTATTTCGCGGGTCACCACCCAAAAATACATGCACACGCCACGCGGAATTTTTGAACTAAAGTTCTTCTTTTCAAGTCATGTATCTACAGATACTGGCGGCGAATGCTCGAGCACAGCAATACGGGCACTGATCAAAAAATTGGTTGCGGCGGAAAACCCTCGCAAACCTTTAAGCGACAGTAAAATCACAGACTTACTCGCCGAACAAGGTATTCAAGTTGCGCGGCGAACCATTGCAAAATACAGAGAATCACTGGTCATTCCGCCCTCTAATGAGCGGAAACGACTAGTTTAAAGAGAGCCATACACGAGCCGGAATTTTGTTCTCTGGCGAGGAAAAGTGCAAACATGAGGATATTAATCCATATCCAATTAACTGCCCTTTATGCCGCAGCCAGCGGGCAAAAAGAAATTCGTGCATAGATCTCACAATGTGGTGATCTAACGATCGCCGCACGTTGCAACTCGCCGCGAGGCGCCAGCATTTTTTAGCGATGAAGGAGCAATATATGCAGATTACTGTAAGTGGTCATCACGTAGACGTTACCCCCGCCCTCCGCGATTATGTAAACAATAAACTCACAAAACTGCAGCGACACTTTGACAATATCACCAATACCGATGTCACTCTGACGGTAGAAAAACTCGTTCAAAAGGCCGAGGCAACAGTACACGTTGCAGGTGCAGACCTATTTGCTACTTGTGAATCAGAGGATATGTATGCTGCAATTGACAGCCTGACCGACAAACTTGATCGCCAATTAATCAAACACAAAGAAAAATCGCTGGGTCGCTAAGACCCGCGATACTCACTGAAGTTAACCACGTAATTATCATGACACTTGACTCAATACTCACAGAAGGGCGCACCGAATACGGTGCGCCCGTTACCAGTAAAAAACGCTTACTTGAATATATCGCTGCCGGTATTGCAGCAGATAACACAGAGTTTGATGCGGACGAGTTATTTAATGAGTTACTCGCCCGCGAACGCCTAGGCAGTACAGGCTTAGGCCACGGTGTCGCCATTCCACACTGCCGCAGCAGCCGCTGCACTCAAATCACCGGCATGTTGCTCAAATTAGAACAGGCCATTGATTTTGAGGCCGTCGATGACGAGCCCGTCGATCTTATATTCGCGCTTATTGTGCCCGCCGAGGCCCACGACGAGCATTTAAAAGTACTTGGCGCACTAGCGACCGCGTTCAATGAAGCCGATTACCGCAGTAAGTTGCGCAGCGCCGAGAACACCGAAGCCTTATTCAAGCGCGCGATAGCAAGCTAAAATGGAACTCATCATTCTAAGCGGTCGATCGGGCTCCGGGAAAAGTACGGCCCTCCACCAATTAGAAGACGAAGGCTTTTATGCTATCGACAATTTACCGGTGTCACTGCTTCCCGCACTGGTTCGCGAGCTTTCGCAAAGCCCGCTGAAAGTCCACAAGCAAGTCGCTGTCTGCATCGATGCTCGCAACTCTCAGGATGAATTAGCTCGATTTAAATCACTGTGCGACGAAGTTAAAAAACACGCCCACCTGCGCATCGTATTTTTAGATGCGGGCGACGATAAGTTAATAAAACGCTTTAGTGAAACGCGACGCCGGCATCCGCTAACCACCGATTCACTGCCTCTTGCCGATGCAATAAAGCTTGAATCAACGCTGCTCGAACCCATCGTGGTTGAGGCGTCATTAGCTATCGACAGCAGTGACATGACGGTGCACGAACTACGCGCAGCTATTCGCGATCGTATTTTGGGGGTAGACGCCAGCAAGCTCGCCGTACAATTGAAATCCTTCGGGTTTAAACGCGGTCTGCCGATTGATGCAGACCTAGTTTACGATCTTCGTATGCTATCCAATCCGCACTGGCAAGATGGACTCCGCACACTCACCGGACAAGATAGCGAAGTACAGAACTACTTGAGCAGCCAAGCAGACGTGATGCTGATGTACGACGACATCCTGCAATATTTGCAGCATTGGCTACCTAAAATCGAGGCGAGCAACCGCAGCTATTTCACCATTGCCATCGGTTGCACGGGCGGTCAACATCGCTCAGTATACATGGTTGAAACGCTTGCCAAGGCCTTGCGTAAGACACATCCAGACCTGCAAGTTCGCCATCGCGAACTACACTAGAGTACCCACGATGGTCGAGTCCAATATAATAATCATTAACAAGCTCGGCTTACATGCCCGCGCAGCCGCCAAGCTAGTCGCAACGACAGGCGCATTTGCCGCCAATATTCAAATCAGTATCAATGACAAATCAGTCGACGGCAAAAGCATTATGGCCGTGATGATGTTAGCCGCTAGCAAAGGCACCGAAATTACCGTGCGCTGCGATGGTGGCGATGAACAAGAAGCGCTATCTGCTGTGCTCGACATTATCTCTCAACGTTTCGGCGAAGCAGAATAATAAGCGTAATATGACTTATTTATGCTAGTTGCCGACTACTGCGGATTGTTGCAGAGAGCACTTTAAAGGATAATTAACCAAGACTCTCTTTTCACCTAATGGCTCAGGTAAATCTAGTCTCCTATATAAAACGCTAGGGATAGGTATGGCCCAGACTGCTGACAAGCTTCAAACCGAGAGCCAACTCAAAACCCTAAACGAAGCTTTGGGTTCGGGGGGCTTTCTGCAAATCCGTCGCATGTTAAACGGTTTGCCCCCTGCTGACGCTGCCCATTTAATAGAATCCACTCCGCATAAAATTCGTAGCGTGCTGTGGCAGCTGATCGACATCGAGAATGAAGGCGACATTCTCCAGCATCTTAACGATGAAGTTCAAAGCCAGTTCCTGCGTCAAATGGACGCGGAAGAAGTCGCGACTATTACCGAAGGTCTCGAAGCGGATGATATCGCAGATATACTCCAGCAGCTGCCCGACCGTGTAATTCGTGAAGTTCTCGACTCAATGGATCATCAAGATCGGATTCGAGTCGAGCACGTCCTGTCCTACGACGAGGACAGTGCCGGTGGTTTGATGAACACCGACACCATTACGGTACGACCAAATATTACTCTAGACGTGGCATTGCGTTATCTGCGTCGTCACGAGCAACTGCCAGAAATGACCGATAGCTTGCTGGTGGTCAATCGCAATGATCAGTACATCGGCGTGCTATCACTGCGCAAACTATTGGTATCCGACCCCAGCGTCACGGTTCGAGAAATAATGGACACCGAGGTGGAACCCATCCCCGCTCGCATGTCCTCGCGCGAGGTCGCCACGCTCTTCGCAAGACACGACTGGGTATCGGCCCCCGTCGTCGATGACAACAGCCTGCTGCTAGGCCGTATCACCATAGATGACGTCGTCGACGTTATCCGTGAAGAATCTGACCACTCATTAATGAGTATGGCGGGTTTGGACGAGGACGAAGATACCTTTGCCGCCGTTCTCACCACCGCGCCGCGCCGCGCCGTGTGGCTAGGTATTAATTTGCTCACCGCGTTTATCGCCTCGGCGGTAATTAATCTATTCGAAGGCACCATCGAAAAAGTCGTCGCTCTCGCCGTACTAATGCCAATAGTGGCAAGCATGGGAGGCGTAGCCGGCACCCAAACACTCACCGTGGTCATTCGCGGTATGGCATTGGGACATATCAGCCGCGACAACAGCCGCTGGCTGATCAATCGAGAAATGGCAGTCGGCGCCATTAATGGGGTGGTTTGGGCGATCATCGTTGCCGGTGCAACCACCCTGTGGTTTGACGACCCCTTAATGGGCGGCATAATCGGTGCCGCGATTATTATTAACTTACTGACTGCGGCTCTCGCTGGCGCAGTACTGCCGCTAGCGATGAAATCATTGAATATAGACCCAGCTCTGGCAGGTGGCGTGGTGCTTACCACCGTGACTGACGTCATTGGCTTTTTATCGTTCCTCGGACTCGCCAGCTATTTTTACGGCTAGCTTAATCCAGCAATATTAAATGAATTAAACGGATCGCAACGTGACCGAATCAGAATTAGAACGCCCCAGTAAAACCGCGCTAAAAAAAGAAATGCAGGCTCTGCAGGAGCTCGGTGAAAAACTGGTCAAGCTCAGTAATAACGAGTTAGCCAAGATACCCATCCGTGACGAGCATCTTAGCGAGGCCATCGCAACTGCACGACGCCTAACCAGCCGAGAAGGCTTACGCCGCCAGTTGCAATACATTGGCAAGTTGATGCGCGGCATCGACCTCAGCGAAATAGAGGCGGGCTTAACTAAACGTGAAGAAGGACAGCGTGAACTAGCGCGCGCCTTCCATCGTTTGGAAGACCTGCGAGATGACATCGTTGAAGAAGGGTTACCAGCGATAGAGAAAGTAGTCGCGCAATTCCCTGACGCAGATCGTCAGCGACTCAGAACACTGATCTTACAAATTGGCAAAGATGCGAAAGCCAACAAGCCCCCCGCTGCCAAACGCAAATTATTTCAATACTTAAAAGAACTGCAAGAGCACTTGCCCAAAAACTAAGTGGAACGTTTTATAAACGGCGATGCTGGGCGACCGGCATCCTTAGACGCAGCGCATTCTGCTCAGCTGAATCATAATCTGCGAGAATACATACCTCTCCAAGACCTGCCTCAGCTAACACCCTCCCCCAACTATCTATAATTACAGAACCACCTGATGTTTGACGCTTGGCGTCATGAACACCACCTTGATTCGCCGCCACCACCAAACATTGATTCTCTATCGCGCGGGCGCGCAACAATGGCAACCAATGCGCCCACCCGGTACTGCGCGTAAACGCCGAGGGCAGAACAACAATATCGGCCTTTAATTCAAACATCTGACGAAATAGTTCGGGAAAGCGCAAATCGTAGCAAATACCAACACCTATTCGACCGAGCGGCGTATCGAGCACGACCACATCATCACCCGGTGCGTAGCTGTCCGACTCTCGATAACTACCCTGAGCGTCGGCGACGTCAGCATCAAATAAATGCATTTTTCGATACTGACCAAGGCAGCATCCGTCCGGCCCGTAAACAAATGACGTCGCATATACCCGCCCGTCGGGAGCAGGGGTTGGAATGGTACCGGCAACCAGCGTTAATTTATATTTCGCAGCTAAATGGGCAAGTTGTGATTGCAAATCACCGCTAGCAGCTTCTTGGACAGCTAGATCAAAAATTCGCTTACTGCCAAACAGCGCAAAATTCTCCGGCAACACGGCCAGTTTTGCACCGCCATTTGCTGCCTCCGCTATTAACCCTTCTGCACGCAGTAAATTCACAGCCAAATCGCTGCTAGAAACCATTTGCAGCGCGGAAACTTTAACTAACGACGTCGATCTAGCCATAATCTACCCCCACAACAATTAGCTCATGAGCTACTAAGTAACCGATCACTCAAGAGTTTCACTGACCTCGGGTGAAGCTTGTTGAACGTCGTCATTATCCACATCGAAGATCTTTTTGAACGTCAACTCGGGCTGTTGAATGGTGCCAGAAATATCATAGACCGCACTTGAAAAACTATCGACCAGCTCTTCAAACACCTTGCTAACCACATAGGCGCCAGCCGCCGCAGGCAAACCACCGACAAGCGCCGCCACCCAAGGTAAATTACTACCCACTGGCAATGTTGCCACCAGGCGAAGATCGGGAACGTCGGTGGTCAAATTAATATTTCCAGTCATCTGGAAGCGACTAGACGGGCCCTTGATATCTAAAGGCGTATTCAGGCGCACAATGCCCTCGTTTAGCGTCAGACTGCCGCGCATAGAATCAAAATAAATACCTTTGCTAAACACATCGCGAAAATCAAACTTCAAACGCCGGATAATATTAGCCATATTAAAAATGCTAAATACTCGTAAAGCGCCGCTGGCCGCATCTGAACTTTTTAGAAAACGACCATCCTCAAAGCTAAAACTAAAATTACCATCGCTGCGCAAAATATCCCAACTCATGGGTGAACTCGACCACGAAATATCAACATCGAATTCGCCGCGCTTTGTTTCCATCACATTGGAATAGCCTAAGCCCGTCAACACCGATCCCAAGTTTTGCACCGCAAACTGTCCTTGCAACTGAGATACCTGCCTGCCGCTATCGTCACGAAGCCAATGTAAACTGCTTTCACCGCTTTGCGGCGCAAGTGAAATACCTCGAAGCTCTCCCCGCAGGGCATTGAAATGGGCTCCGTAATCATCTGTGCGCAGATCAAAACCGACACTTCCCCATGCTTTGCCGCCAACCGTAAGCTGATCAATATTCACATCGGCATTCATTAATGTCCGCGGATCAAGCTCCTCCACGCCCGATCCAGGCCGATCACTAAAGGCAGGCAAATCTAATTTTTGTAAGGCTATCGACGTAACCATTAACGAGCTGTTTCGGGGAAACACCAGTTCGCCAGCCAGTTGTTGGCTGTCGACTTGCAACTGCCAACGTTCAACATTTTCACTAAGTGTCAGCCGCACATCCGTTAACAATTGATCAAAAATATCGACCGCACCAAACTTTAACTCATTGACGGATAAGACCAATCCAGCACCATCTCCCGGCACAGCAGATACCAGATATTGATTAGCAATCTGTTGCCACTGCTCAAAGGTTGCGAATTCAACAGCCCCATCAACATTAAATTGCCCCAACAGCGGCCTAGGCATAACGCTGGCGATATCACCACTACCCAGCGTCAAATTAGCACCGAATACCGCACCGTCGCTTATGCCCAAATTTAGATTAAATTGATTGTTAATTGCCAACCGCAGCAGTGGCTCTTCGCCAAACGGCAGCACTATCGTTAGCGCTTGCACCGCGTCGGGAGCCTTATAGAACGGCTGCGGCAGAGAAATTTCCACTCCCTGCAAGTCAGACGTAAGCTTGAGACTGGGATGATCTCCTCCCGCCTGAATATGCAGCTGAACATCGCTACTGCCATTGAAAAATTGCAGCACCGGAGTTTGCAACCACTGCTCAATATCTTTAGTAGCAACATGAGTAGCGAGCGCCACATCAACCTGGCTTCCATTCTGATTTATGGTGCCGGTAATTGGTCGCTCAAACACATTGGCTTGCAATTTATTACTGCTGAGCCCCCCGTCAGAATCGTAGTGCAAATGCCCCTTCACATCGCTCAGTGCCAAACGAAAATCAGGCAAACCCAACATCTTAATATCAAGATCTGTATCAACGCGCACTTTGGGAATAAGCTCACCAACGAACGCCAAGTGCAAGCCGAAGTCTACCGTTGCATCGCCTTCACCGGTCCACGAATCAAAGGTATTGCCAAGATAAGAGTGCAGGGGCGTATCGATGAGCAAACTCTTTATCTGCGCGAAACTCGGATTCGCGCTAGTCGCGACATCTAGCGCTGCATCGCCGCTTGCCAATGGCGCGACCCGAACATCTAAGGGGCCAAGCGACAAACCATTTATGATTGCCGAGTTTGACTGAGCTACAACATTGGCATTGTCGATCAGCAACGACGCTTTTTCAGCGTGGACTGCTGGCCAATCGCTCTGAAAACGCAACTCAACATTCTCAAGATCAAGATCCAACTGCACCGATGGATGCTGCTCTGCGTGGGCTAATAATGAGCCGTGATAAATAAATCCCGCTGTGGTGGCACGACCGGCGCGGATACTCTCTGCCAGCCAGGTATGCAATCCATCGCTGAGCACATTCGGCGTGTAGCTGTCGTGCTCGCTGGCATCGATATCGCGCGCACCGATAATCAGTGTCATCGCTGGGTCGGGCGCAGCGTCTTTGTGTAAGGGCAAATCCAATCGCAGCAGTGCAGACAAGGTCTTGCCGTTACTTTCAGCATTGATTAAACCACTGTACAGATTTAGGCGCTGATCATCATAGCTCCAGCGCAGTTCAGCCTTAACATCATCTAGCGCAAATGCCTTCTCATACAAATGCGGAAATGACAGGGATAAAGCCTCAGAATCCACCATCAACAATCCCTGCTGAGGGCCTATTTCAAGATAACCCGTCAGGCCCTCGGCACCGGGTGCACCCTGCCATGCCTGCACACTGAGATCCACCGCTTCAGCCCTGAGCGCAAAACTATCGACACCGGAATCGCCAGTAATAAGGTCAAATTCAATATGATCTAGCAGCCCAGTCGGCGCTAAATCGCTCAACACCCCTTGTAAATGCTCGGGCAAAATATCACTTTCCGTAAGAAGGGCGTTTGTCGCTGCCACCTCTAACTGCGGTAAGGTAAACCGCCACAGCTTATCCTCGGGATGACGCACCGAAACACCAGCCAAATCTAGACGATGCTCCCGCCACTGGGCGTCAAACTCGGTAAAGCTAACTCGCCAAAATCCATCGCGATGGCTGCCGGCAAAGCGCATATTTACGTCTTCTAAAAAGTCGTCTTCTGCGCCCCACAAAACCCCAACAGCCAATTTTGGTGCATTGAGCACGCCGCTCAAACTTATGCGCTGGCCTCGTCGCCAGCTCATCCAGATCTCGCCGCTGACCTCACTGTCAAACAAGGGCGCACTCTGCTGAAATATTGGCGCAATAGCCGACAGCCGACTGCCATCGATGACCATATAGGCACTGGCATTGAATCTTTCGGTGTTGCGGGGATCACCGTAAGCTTCCAGCGACATTTGAATATCACCGTCGCTGTCAGTATTTAATTGCGCAAACACCCGTCGGAATTTGTCGTCGCTACGCAGAGAAAAATCTCGACTACTAATATACTTTACGTCGCCGTTTGCATAATTGAGCGTGACCGCAAACAAACCCAAGGTGGCATTGCGGACACCCAGCACCGAATCAATCAACATATCTGGACTGCCGCTAGCGGCATCATCCGCTACCAATCCCGGTACTTGCCAACGTCCCTCACTGTCTTGCGCGAGCTCTATACTGAGAGTACCCGCCTGTATTTGACGTACTTTCGGCGTGCCCGTCAGCAGTGAGGACAAGACATCGACTTCTATGCGGGCGTGATCGAGATGAACAGCAGCGTGACTGCCAAGACGAAAATCGCTTACGTCTATAACGGGAGACAGACCAGACCAGCTTCCCTGGAGGCTGGCCGCCTGCATTTGAATACTGCTAAAACCTTCAATAAACTCAAAAATATCTTGCTGGTAGCGGTCGACCAAACCAATGTACTGGCGGCCAAGGCTAGCATACAAGGCCAACACCACCAGCAACACCAAGGCAGCACCCCAGAGCAAGGCGTAAAGTTGGCGAACTGCCCGCACCAGCATCAGTAATCACCCACGGTCAACAACGGCTCCCATCAAAGCAAAACAACATCATATTGCTCCTGGGTATATACCGCCTCTACCTGAAAGCGAATACTCGCGCCGATGAACTCCTCAAGATCAGCGACATTGGCCGACTCTTCGTCGAGCAGTCGATCGACTACCTCCTGAGACGCCAACACCAGCAAGCGCTTACTCTCATAGGCCCGTGACTCTCGTAAAATCTCCCTGAAAACTTCATAACACACGGTTTCAGGCGACTTAAGCGAACCTCTACCGTGACAGTAGCGACAGGTCTCACAGAGAATGTGCTCAAGACTTTCGCGGGTACGTTTGCGGGTCATTTCTACTAAACCCAACTCAGAGACGCCCGTAATCGACGTTTTGGCGTAGTCCTTTTCCATTGCCCGCTCGAGTGCACGGAGCACTTGGCGGCGATGTTCAGGGTCTTTCATATCGATGAAATCGATAATAATAATGCCGCCGAGATTTCGCAGCCGCAGTTGGCGAGCCAACGCCGCCGCGGCCTCAAGGTTAGTTTTAAATATGGTTTCTTCTAGATTGCGATGACCAACGAAAGCGCCGGTATTAATATCGATGGTACTCATAGCCTCGGTTTGATCGATAATCAAATAACCGCCGGACTTAAGCTCCACCTTGCGCCCAAGGGCTTTTTGAATTTCGTCCTCTACCCCATAGAGGTCAAATATAGGCCGCTCACCGGGATAGTATTCAAGCTGCGAGCTGATCTCCGGCAGATAATCCTCAGCAAATTCGGCGACCCGTTGAAAACTCTCGCGGGAATCAATACGAATTTTTTCCAAGCCGGGCCGCACCAAGTCACGCATTGTGCGCATAAACAAGGGCAAGTCTTCATAGATTACGCTGGGCGCCGTATCGCGTTTCATGCGGCGTTCTACCGCCGCCCACAAGCGCTTCAAGAATTGGACATCGGCAAGCATTTCATCATCGCCCGCGCCCTCTGCCGCGGTACGCAAAATATAGCCATCGCGCAGGTCTTCGTCATCCACCCGCGCGGCTGCCTCGAGCATGTCGCGCAGTCGCTGGCGCTCATCCTCATCGTCTATCCGGTGGGAAACACCAATATGCGCAGCGCCAGGCATATAGACCAAATACCGGGAAGATACCGACAAACGCGTCGTTAAGCGCGCGCCCTTGGTCCCCATAGGATCTTTACTCACTTGCACAGTGAGCAACTGACCTTCGCGAATTTTGCTGCGAATATCCGCATGCTCGCCAGTCTCAGTGTCTAAGCTGGCGATGTCAGAAGCGTGAATAAAACTTGTGCGCTCTAAACCAATATCAACAAATGCCGCCTGCATACCAGGTAGCACCCGCACCACTTTGCCTTGGTAGATGTTGCCGACGATACCTCGCGAACGACTGCGCTCGATGTACACTTCTTGCAGCACACCGTTTTCGACCACCGCCACCCGAGTTTCCACCGGTGTTACATTGATTAGAATCTCTTCACTCATTCCCTGGCTCTACTTCATTCCGGCTTTGTCCAGCAAAACCGCTGTTTCATATAATGGCAAACCCATTACACCAGAATAGCTACCACTCAAGTGTTTAACAAAGCGTCCCGCTGCGCCTTGTATACCATACGCACCGGCTTTGTCATCGGCGTCTCCACTGTCGACATAGGTATCAATTTGCGCTGCGCTAAGTTCTGCGAACACGACCTCGGTCACGCTTAAATCCTGTTCAACGCCACCAGCCGAGTGCACTGCGAGTGCCGTCATTACCTGATGAGAACGACCACTTAAACTGTTTAGCATCACCTTAGCATGTTGACGACTTAAGGGCTTTCCCCAAATTTCGCCATCAACAATAACTGACGTATCTGCCGCCAACACAAGGCGATTTGGAAAAAGTTTAGCCACCGCCGCCGCTTTTTCACTCGCCATGCGCTGAACGTAGGCATCCGCCGCTTCTCCCTGCGCGGGGGTTTCGTCAATATCGGCAGGGACTACCTGAAAGTTCACCCCTATTTGCGTGAGTAATTCAGCGCGGCGCGGTGATCCCGACGCAAGAATGATTACAATGTTTGCCGTCAAAGCTAAAACACCACAAACAAACGCTGCCACCATGCCACTATTGGTCGAACAAATAGCCACAATAAGCCGGTTGTTAAGGCGGGAAGAAATACCAGCCAATGCGTGTGCGCAACACCATTTATATTTTGCGCCCACTGATCAACTAAAATATGGAAGAGTTCGAGTAGCAAAACAAAGGCGGCCTGCTTGCGCAAACTAAACATCCGCAAGCGCTGATAGGAGACTTGTATGATGTAAGCAACCACGGCGAAGGCAAAGGCGTTTTGCCCCAATACCCCGCCCTGCAATACATCCAATAAAATGCCGCAAAGCCAGCAAACAATAACGCCGACCCGCTCGGGAAGCGCCAGCAGCCAGTAAACTAATATAAGTAACAGCCAATCAGGTCTAGCCCAAGACAAATCAGGACTAAGGGGGGTAATACTCAGTAGTAAAGCAATGAATATCGTGACAACGACAAACCACAAGCCATGCGCATGCGATTCCATGCGCTACTCCTCAGTCTTCTGCTCACTGAAAACCAGTAAGACGTTGCGGCTGCGATCTAGCTGAGCCATGGGGCGGGCACGAACTTCAGCAAACGGTTTACCTGGGTCTATCGATACTTCAATCACCTCACCGACGGGATAGCCGCTGGGGAATCGACCACCAAGGCCCGAACTTACCAACATATCGCCAACTTGAATATCTGTGGTAGCGGCGACATGGGTCAAAGCCAACTCGTCAATCAACCCAGTGCCTTCTGCGATAGCTCGCAGGCCATTGCGGCTGACACGAACAGGCAGCGCATGAGCGCTGTCAGTAATGAGTAAAACACGGCTTTGAAGGACACCGACATCGGTAATTTGACCAAGCAAGCCATTGGCGTCGATCACCGGCTGACCAACAAAAGCGCCATCGCGACTGCCTTTATCAACAAGCAGCTGATGGCGATTAGGATCAGAGGCAACCGCGACAACCTCTGCCACCACAACCGTGTCATTCACTCGCTCGGCAGAATTCATCAGCTCGCGCAGACGGACGTTCTCGGCACGCAATTCGATATATTTCTGGAGTTTGGCGTTTAGAATAAGGGATTCAGATCGCAGTCGCTCATTGTCGGCTAGCAATTCGCTGCGGCTGCTCCAGGAGTCGCCAAACTGACTGGCCATCCGGCTGGGCACGTCAACAATCCAGTAGAACGGCGCCGCAACGAGAGACAACTGGGTGCGTAGTGGCGCCATAAAATCGAGGCGCTGACCGATCAAAATCAGCACCAAGGCAAGACCACCCAAAATCAGCAGTCGACCGCCAACAGAGGATTCATTGCGAAATACCGGCTTAATTGCTGCTTCCTCCCACCTTGGGGCGAATCATTATTACTCAGCAGACAATATATCAAGATGATGGCGATCCATCATCTCTAAGGCTTTACCACCACCGCGGGCAACACAGGTTAAAGGGGCTTCAGCGATAATCACCGGCAGCGCACTCTCGTCGGCGATTAACTGATCGATGCCTCGCAACAAGGCGCCGCCACCAGTCAACACAATACCCGTTTCAGCAATATCTGCCGCCAACTCTGGAGGAGACTGCTCAAGAGCGCGTTTAACACCCTGAATAATCACCTGCAATGGCTCCTGCAAGGCTTCCAAAATCTCATCGCTGTTTAAGGTAAAGCGACGCGGTATACCCTCGGCGAGATTGCGACCACGCACATCGATCTCACGCAATTCGCTGCCAGGGTAGGCGCAGCCAATTTCTTGTTTGATACGCTCGGCAGTCGCATCACCAATTAAGCTGCCGTAGGTGCGACGCACATGGGTGACGATGGCTTCATCAAAGCGGTCACCACCAACACGAACCGAATCGGAATACACCACACCATTTAGGGAGATAATCGCTATTTCAGTGGTACCACCACCAATATCAACAACCATCGAGCCCGAGGCTTCGTCAACTCGCAGACCCGCACCAATCGCCGCGGCCATAGGCTCTTCAATTAACCGCACTTCGCGGGCACCCGCACTCAGCACGGATTCGCGAATCGCTCTGCGCTCAACTTGTGTACTCTTGCACGGCACGCTAACAAGGACACGAGGGCTAGGGCGAATAAAGCTATTTTGATGGACCAATTTAATAAAATGCTGGAGCATTTTTTCAGTCACTTGGAAGTCGGCAATAACACCGTCTTTCAGAGGGCGAATTGCTGTGATATTCCCAGGCGTACGCCCGAGCATCCGCTTGGCTTCCATACCCACGGCTTCGATTGTTTTTTGACCATTGTGTACGCGGATTGCCACTACCGAGGGTTCATCCAGAACGATCCCCTGACCACGCACATATATGAGAGTATTTGCCGTTCCAAGATCGATCGAAAGATCATTGGAGAACATGCCGCGAATTCGTTTAAACATGTGTAATTTTCACCTTATACAGCCCCGTTTTTGGGCAGGGACCAGGCTAATCGGACCGGGAGCGATTGCCGCCCGGCAACATCGCGAGGCCCTAAATTAAAAACTTTGCCACTCTATCAACGGCAGGGATTTAGGGCAAGGCGCAAATATGATAAGTTTAACGGTTTACCGGCAAGCTCATTGCATTTCCGACGCAATCCTCATTTTGCGCAGCGGAAATCTGTCTGTGTTGCCGTCAATCAATATGAAAAGGGTGAGCATGAGCTTAGACCAAAACGACATTGCCAAGCTGGCGCGACTAGCGCGTATTAACGTCGCCGAATCAGACACCGCCGAACTCAGCCAACGTATTGGCGATATTCTAAATATGGTCGACGCCATGCAAGCGGTGGACACTACCAATGTAGTTCCAATGGCAAACCCACACGATGCCACCCAACGTCTGCGCGCCGACGAAGTAAATGAAATCAACCAGCGCGAGCACTTTCAAAAAATCGCACCACAAACCGCCGACGGTTTGTATTTGGTACCTCAAGTAATTGAATAAAACGCTGCAGCTAATTGCAACAACGCACCATATTTACCGCCGCACCTATATTCGGCAGCCATAATGAGTAATCTGAACTATGCCCAATCATACGATTGCCGACATTCTTCGCGGACTGGAAGCAAAAACATTTTCCAGCGAAGAAATTACCCAGCAGTACCTTAACGCCATTAATAAACACGACAGCAACTACAATAGCTTTATCACCGTGACCGCCGAACAGGCACTTGCGCAAGCTCGCGCTGCGGATGCAGCCCGCCAAAATGGCTCGGCCGGTACACTGTGTGGCGTGCCTATTGCCCATAAAGATATTTTCTGCACCGGGGGTGTTCGCACCAGCTGCGCGTCAAAAATGTTGGATAACTTCATCGCGCCGTACAACGCCACCGTCGTTGAGCGACTCGCCACTGCCGGCGTAGTCACCTTGGGCAAAACCAATCTTGACGAGTTCGCCATGGGCTCCTCAAACGAAACCAGCTATTACGGCCCCGTTCGCAACCCGTGGAATACCGACTGCGTGCCCGGCGGCTCCTCTGGTGGCTCTGCGGCAGCTATCGCTGCGGGACTCGCACCCGCAGCCACCGGCACCGACACCGGCGGTTCGATTCGCCAACCGGCGGCGCTTTGCGGCCTGACGGGCTTAAAACCCACCTACGGACGTGTTTCGCGTTATGGAATGATTGCCTTCGCATCCAGCCTCGACCAAGGCGGGCCAATGGCCAAAACCGCCGAAGACAATGCCTTGCTACTGCAGGCTATGGCGGGTTTTGACCACCGAGACAGCACCAGCATGGATCTGGCCGTGCCCGACTACCCCGCCGGTCTAAACAAAGATCTCAGCGGGCTCAAAATCGGGGTGCCAAAAGAATATTTTAGTGAAGGCCTAGACCCAGAAATTGCGTCGGCGATAGAAGCGTCGCTGGATGAATTTCGTAAAATGGGCGCAGAAATCAAATCTATTAGCCTGCCACACACTCATTTAGCGGTGCCTTGTTACTATATTATCGCGCCCGCCGAAGCATCTGCTAATCTGTCACGTTTCGACGGCGTACGCTATGGATATCGTTGCGAAAACCCAAAAGATTTAGACGACCTCTACTGCCGCAGCCGCGCCGAAGGTTTTGGCGAGGAAGTGAAGCGTCGTATTTTGATCGGCACCTATGCTCTATCCTCCGGGTTTTACGATGCCTACTACCGCAAAGCCCAACAAATTCGCCGCTTAATTAAGCAAGATTTTGATGAAGCCTTTAAATCCGTAGACATTATCGCCGGCCCCACCACCCCAAACCCGGCGTTTGCCTTGGGTGAAAAAGTCAGCGACCCGCTCACCATGTACCTGGAAGATATTTACACCATCGCCGTTAACCTGGCGGGCCTACCTGCTATTTCATTGCCCGCCGGCTTTACCAAGGGCAAGCCTATTGGCCTGCAATTAATCGGCCGGGATTTTGACGAAACCACCCTGCTCGCCGCAGCGCATCAGTACCAACAGCGCAGCAACTGGCACCAGCAAGCCGCTCCCGGCAGCGTATAAGGAAAGCGACTATGGAATGGGAAGTTGTAATTGGTCTGGAAATTCACGTCCAGCTCACCACCAAATCTAAGATTTTCTCTGGCTCCAGCACCGCCTTCGGCGCTGACGCCAACACCCAAGCTAGCGCGGTTGACTTGGCCATGCCCGGCACCTTGCCGGTACTAAACGAACAGGCGGTAAAAAAGGCCATCTTATTTGGTCTGGCCATCAATGCTGACATTTGCCGCGACTCGGTGTTTGACCGCAAAAATTATTTCTATCCCGACTTACCCAAGGGCTACCAGACCACCCAGATGGACTTTCCCATCGTCGGTCCCGGTATCGTAGAAATCACCTTGAGCGACGGCAGCACCCGCCGTATTCGCGTGCACCACGCCCACCTGGAAGAAGACGCTGGCAAATCCCTGCACGAAGATTATCAGGGTATGTCAGGTATCGACCTAAACCGCGCCGGCACACCACTGATCGAAATTGTCTCCGAACCCGATATGCGCAGCGCCGAAGAGGCCGTCGCTTATTTGCGTAAGATCCACTCTATTGTGACTTACCTGGGTATATCCGACGGCGATATGTCGCAGGGCTCCTTACGCTGCGACGCCAACGTGTCAATTCGCCCCAAGGGCCAAGAGGAATACGGCACCCGAGCAGAGCTTAAAAACATTAACTCCTTCCGCTTTGTTGAACGCGCCATCAAAACCGAGGTGTTACGCCAGATAGAACTGATTGAAGACGGCGGCAAGGTCAAACAAGAAACACGACTTTACGACAGCGACAAAAACGAAACGCGGCCAATGCGCAGCAAAGAAGAAGCCAACGATTATCGCTACTTTCCCTGCCCAGACTTGCTGCCAGTTCATGTCGAGCAATCGGTAATCGATGAACTTCTGGCCAGCATGCCGGAATTGCCCGATGCAAAGCGCCAGCGCTTTGAAGAAGAGTTTGGTCTATCTGCCTATGATGCAGGCTTGCTAACCGGCGAGCGCCCCGTTGCCGATTATTTCGAGGCCGTGGCAAGCAGTGCAGGCGATGCTAAACTCGCCGCTAACTGGGTCAACGGTGAATTGTCCGCCGCACTAAACCGCGAGAATCTCGCGATAAGCGCCAGCCCTGTCACTGCCGAACAATTGGGCGGTTTGATTCAGCGTATTCGCGACAATAGCATTTCCGGCAAAATCGCCAAGCAAGTCTTTGATGCGCTTTGGAATAAAGAAGGCGATAGCGCCGACGCCATCATCGACAGCAAGGGCTTAAAACAAGTATCAGACAGCGGCGCACTGGGGGCGATGGTTGACGAAGTGCTAGCCGCCAATCCCGAGCAAGTTGAGCAATTCCGCGGCGCCGATGAAGGCAAACGCAAGAAAATGCTGGGCTTTTTCGTCGGCCAAATTATGAAAGCATCCAAAGGCCAAGCCAACCCCGGCGTGATCAACTCTCTTTTAAATGAAAAACTCGGCGGCTAACATCGCCAGCAATTAAGGTAGCAAAAATCATTATGAAAAAAGACAAAGAAAAAGTACTCGACGAAGTCTGGACCGAATCGCGGGTTCGCGAGTTTCTGGATTCAGAACCCAAAGCCGGTACCAACAGAGACTTTCACGCCCTGCTAAAGGCCTACCAAAGCATGCGCGCGGATGACTTTGAACTGTTCATTGAAATGTTTTTGGAGACCGGCCGCGATCTAAACGCCACCGACAAGGGCGGTCGCACCGTGCTGAGTTACGCCAAAGAACACCGCAACTCAGGCGAGCATGTCGCCGCTTTAGAAAATAAGGGCGCGGTTTAACCCCCGCCCTAAACGCTGCGACCGCGGGCTAAGCGGTCGCGGTTCTCCTGTTTTTTCTTTTCACTTTTCCGCAACATGATATACACCGCGCCCGCGCCACCATGCTGAGGCTGCGCACTGCAAAATCCCTGCACTTCTTCCATCTCAGGCAACCAACGGTTTACATAGGACTTAAGCACTGCTCCTGTGGACTCGCTGTGATGACCACGCCCGTGCACAATCATAATAGTGCGCAAATCTGCCTTCATCGCCTCGCGAATAAATTCAAAGACCTGCAGGCGCGCCTGCTCAACCGTCATTTTGTGCAAATCCAGCCGCGCCTCGATGGCATATTTACCCTGCTTTAGGCGACGAAATACACCGTTCTGCACCCCTTCGCGCTTAAACTCCAGCACATAGTAAGGGTCCAGCAACTCAATTTCAGACGTCGACAAAAAGTTGCGGGCATTGCTTTGCGCTGTCGCTGCGGCGCGACGAGCGGCGATATTCACCGCGCCGCCATCATCTTTTCTGATAACAACCCGCCGCTCAATCTCGAGCGGTTTGACACCGACCATCTCTTCAGCGAACAATCGATCATCGTCGTTCATATTCACCTCCTCCGATGTAAAGGATTCATCATGTCAAATAACGGCACCAGCCCTGCATCGAATTTTAACCCCGCGCTCTGCCCGCTATGCGAACAGGCCAATCAATGCGCAGTCGCCGCCGGCGAAGAGCCCTCAAGCTGCTGGTGTATGAACGCCGCGATTAGCGAAAATGCCAAACGAACAGCCCGTCAACAAGGCGACTCAAAACGCTGCCTCTGCAAGCAGTGCGGCCGCCCACTCACTAGTTAGTTACTGGTAGGCCTCGGCCATTTTCTCATAGCGGGCGCACTCGGGGGTCTTTTCATCGCTACTATTTTCAAGCTCTTCACAGCTAAGTGTGGTCATCGAGTCCATACACGCACTCGCCGCCCCATGCAGAGGATGCGTCGCTGCCACATTGCTAACCTGCTGCTGAATAGCGACGCATGCGCCCTCTAAGCTCGCCATCACCATCGCCCGTACATCCGGCGTTAAATCAGCCTCACCAATGCTTTTCAGCGCGCAAGATTTCATTTTTTCGCACAGTACATTGTACGAATCACCAATATCAGCAGCCTGTAAAGTCGCAGAAAGACTCATCATCAACACCGCGTACATTGCATAAACTGTTTTCATAAGACCCTTCCCTCAGTCAATATTCCTAAATTCTGGCTTGTTGCCGTTTTACCCACGCCACCAAACGCGATAACGTTGGCATAGTGATACGCTAGCGCCTTCCTTTCTGGCTAGCAATCCCACAATCGCAATTACTTTTTTATTGATACAGGCACATCGGCTTATGAATGCACGCCCGCTAAGCGGCCCAGATTATTTACTCCGCGGCTTCAAAATTATTCGCCAGCCGGGAATTCGCCTGTTTGTCGCCATCCCACTATTAATCAATATTGTCATCTTTGGCGCATTTACCACCCTGACATTGGACGCCATGTCGGGATGGATCAATCAAGTCATAGCGTGGCTGCCCAGCTGGCTAGACTTTTTGCGCTGGATTTTATGGCCGCTGGCAGTGATTTTAGTGCTAGCGATAGTCATGTATATATTCAGCACAGTGGCCAATATTATCGCGGCACCATTTAACGGCCTATTGGCAGAAAAAGTAGAGGAAATGCTAACCGGTCAAGAGGTGTCTGGCCGCGAAACCATTGCCATGGCCATTGCAAGCTTCCCGAAAAGTATTGGCCGCGAATGCCAGAAATTACTTTATTATCTCGGCTTTGCGATTCTCACCCTGATCGCCAGCTTTGTAATTTCGCCGCTGGCCCCCTTACTCTGGTTCGCCTTAAATTCCTGGATGATGGCTGTCGAGTATTGCGACTATCCCATGGACAATCACAAACTCAGTTTTAAAGATGCGCGCAAACGTATTGCCAGCCAGCGTGGCACCAGCGCGAGTTTTGGCGCGTTAGTCATGCTGGGCACAATGGTGCCAATTTTGAATTTATTTATTATGCCCGCCGCGGTCTGCGGTGGCACCTTGATGTGGGTAGAGCGCTTAAAAGATAAAGCTTAGGGCTGTGCCACTGCTTTTTTTGCAAGCGAGGCGGAATTAGCCTCGCTATACATTGCTGTTCCGGCGGTATTAAAACTTGCCACCATCTTTAAGCAAATGCTCTGGCGGCCGCTCGCAGGGCAACTTCATACCCAACTCAGCCTCTATACCCGGCAGCAGAAAGGCATCGTCTTCGCAGGCAAAGCTTATCGAGGTGCCTGTTGCTCCGGCGCGACCGGTGCGGCCAATACGATGCACGTAGTCGTCTGCGTCTTCTGGCAGGGTGTAGTTAATAACGTGGCTCACGCCATTTACGTGAATACCGCGGCCGGCCACGTCAGTGGCTACCAGGCACTCAATTTCACCGTCTTTAAACTGCTGCAGGGTGCGCGAACGCTTATTCTGTGGAATTTCACCCGACAAAATACCGCAGCGAATCCCATTCTTCTGCATTTTCTCAAAGAGGCGACGAGTCTCATCGCGGCGGTTTGCAAAGATAATCACACTTGTCGCACTTTCATGGCGAACAATATTCAGCAGCAATTTAAATTTATCCTGCGACTCAACCAAATAGACTTTTTGATCAACCGTATCCGTCGCTACACTTTCGGGCTCGATGTCAATATTGATCGGCTCTTCCGTCCACTGCTCGGTCAGTCGAATAATATCGTCGGTGAAGGTCGCACTAAATAGCAATGTCTGACGATGGCTCTTCTTAGGACATGAACGCACGATGCGTTTCACTTGGGGAATAAACCCCATATCCAACATCCGGTCCGCTTCGTCGATAACCAAAATTTCAATTTGATCGAGATAAAGGTCTTTACGACCTTCAAAGTCCAGTAAGCGACCCGGCGTTGCCACCACGATATCAACCATGCCCGCTAGCTTATCTTGCTGCTTTTGGTAATCCATACCGCCGATAAGGGTGACCACGTTCAAGCCGCAATATTTACCAAGCTTGCGGGCGTCGTCGCCAATTTGCACCACCAGCTCTCGCGTAGGTGCAATCACCAGTGCACGGGGCTCACCAGCAAAACGCTCTTCTTCTATGGGGTTATTCAGCAGGTCGTTAAAAATGGTGATCAAAAAGGCCGCCGTTTTACCCGTGCCGGTTTGCGCCTTACCAATCACATCATTACCACGAAGTGTGTGGGGCAAGGACGCCGCCTGAATCGGCGAACAGTATTTAAACCCTGTGTCGGCAATGCCGTGCATTAAGGTCTCGTCGAGATCGAGGTCATGAAAACGGGTTTTACCCTCTTCCGGCGCCACCTCAAACTCTTTTACTGACCAGCTACTCTGCTCTTGGACGGCAGCCTTATTTTGGGTTCGACCCTTACGCTTATGACCATCGCCGTGCCGGTCTTTGACTTCTGGCTTCACTGATTTGACAGCTCTTCCAGTATCGGCAGCAGCCGTGTTTTCGGGCGCTGACGGCGCGGATTTACCTGATCCAAACAACTTTTTTAACAAAATACATTCTTCTTACATTGCTCAATAATCAGCCATTCTATCATCATTCAACTGCTATCGTGCCAGCCTGCTTTTCCTGCAATTTATTAGGGACTGCTGAATCCGCCTCACTCTGCTTCTCTGGCGCCACTTCTGGCAATTCTTCGCTCGGTGGCTCTGGTGATTCGTCCCGCGATGCGGCTGGCGCTTCCGCCGACGATGGCTTCACTTCGACAACCGGCTCAGATTTTTCCTCAACTCGCTTTGACCTAACATATTGCCTCGCATTACGATCTAAATAATAGTCAAAACTTAGGTAACGCCCCCCACCGCTAAACAATAAGCTCAACAGCAATATGAAGTAGGTCGCCGCAAACTCAATACCGTTGTTTAAGATGACGAAATTACCTTTCTCGGTTAACCAATCATAGTGACCATAGTTAGCCAATATGCTGCTCGCGCGATCCAGGCGCTCGCCGACAGCAATGCTATTCTCCATACTCTGCTGCGCCATCGGTATACCGATGTCGGCGAGTGGCTTTGCCGTACTCGTCAGTGGGTCGCTCGGCGCGATAGCAAACCAGCCGTTATCCCAATGCACCGAGAAAGCCGCCACCAACATAGCGACCATAAGTGGGATACTCACCCAGCGCACTGCCAAGCCTAACAGCAGCAAAAACCCGCCAAGCAACTCTGTGTACGTCACCAAATAGGTCATCACTTCCGGATAAGGTAATTTCAAACCTTGATCCAGCCACATCGCAGTTGCATCGAAATTCTGTAATTTGTACAAGCCCGCCGCGAGCATAATCGGCGCCAGGTAGAGACGGATCAAAAAAGGTGCGACGAAATCGAGTTTTGCGAACAGTGTGAATACGCCGTCGTGCAAAAAGTAATACGCCTTCAAAATAAGTCTCATGGTGCTCCCTCACTATTCTTCTTTTTTACTTCAATACCCGATCTTATGTTGCGACCGGCAGGATTAATTGCGGGTCTGGCAAGCGGGGCATTCTGGGTCGCGGCGCAGGTTTAGTTGTCGCACATCCATACTCAGACCATCAATAATAAGTAGACGGCCCACCAAGGCCTCACCCATACCGGTTATACACTTTAGTGTCTCGAGTGCTTGCATACTGCCCATCATGCCCACGATAGGTGCAAGCACGCCGCTTTCCGAGCAGTTCAAAGCGGCATCGTCCGCCTCATGATAAAGACAGCGGTAACAAGGCGAGTCATTGCGCCTAAAATCAAATACGCTTAATTGTGCCTCACCGCGAATCGCAGCCCCCGATACCAGCGGCCGGCGCGCTGCGAGGCAGGCGCTATTTAATGCAAAGCGGGTACTGAAGTTATCGCTAGCGTCCACCACCACATCGACACACTTAACCGCCTCTAGCAGCGTATCACCCGCCAAACGCACATTCATAACGTTGAGTTTGGTGCCTGAATTAATGGCCGCAATACTAGCGGCCACCGACTCAGCTTTGAAACTGCCCACATCCGCTTCACCATGGGCAATTTGACGCTGCAAGTTACTTAATTCAACCTTGTCATCGTCGGCCAAATGCAATTCACCAACACCTGATGCAGCAAGATATAAAGCCGCAGGGCATCCGAGGCCGCCCATTCCGACAATCAACACCTTACTATTTAATAAGGCTTGCTGACCGTCGATGTCTAAATCTGGCAACAGAATATGGCGGCTATAACGCAGTAATTGCTCGTCATTCATCATTGCCACATCCCCCAGCTAATTCGCTCATTGCCACCGTAGTCGACTTGCGAGCCAACGCCTACGAAGCCCCGCTCGCGCAAACATTCACGCACAAGCTCAGCCTGATTGTAACCATGCTCAAGCAATAACTTACCGCCTGACTCTAAGTAGTCGGGGGCAGCACTAATAATGCGTTGTAAATCAGCCATGCCGCCATCCTCAGCAACCAGCGCTGATTTCGGCTCAAAGCGAACATCACCCTCAATTAAATGGGGATCTTGCGGATCAATATACGGGGGGTTGCTCACAATGAGGTGAAAACGCTGCGCGGGTATCGACTCAAACCAGTGTGAACACATTAGCTGTACATGATTAAGCTTGAGGGTGTTGCGATTCTGTTCGGCCAAGGTTAATACCTCGGCTGAAAAATCTGTAGCTAGTACGACTGCATCAGCTCTTTCAGATGCTATGGCCAAGGCGATTGCGCCAGTGCCAGTGCCTAGATCTAAAACACGCGGAGCCCGCTGCCCGTCAAGCATATCTATCGCCCGCTCAACCAAGCATTCGGTATCTGGCCGGGGAATTAAGGTCAGCGGTGATACCGCCAAGCGCAGCGACCAAAAATCTCGCTCACACAAGATATGGGCTATCGGCTCGCCCGCAATACGACGATCTAATAAAGCGAGGAATTGCTGCTCTTGCGAAGCTTCGAGCTCACGCTCTGGCCAACTGTAAAGATAGCTGCGCGGCTTGGCGATGCAATGACATAGCAGCAGCGCGACGTCTAAATCCGGCGTGTCGCTAACACCACGCAGCTGCTGCCGTTTTGCCATCGCCGCTGCAATGGTCAATCCGCTGGCAGCAAGGGACCCGGTCATTATTCCGCCAATGCCGCCAGAAGATCAGCCTGATATTCCTGACGCAAAGGCGACACCACGCAGTCGACATCGCCTTGCACAAACTCGTCCAATTTATACAGGGTTAAATTGATACGGTGATCGGTAACCCGACCCTGCGGGAAATTATAGGTGCGAATACGCTCCGAGCGATCTCCGCTTCCCACCAAATTCCGGCGCTCGGTTGCTTGATCTGCCTGCAGTTTGCTGCTCGCGGCGTCGTTAACCTTAGCGGCTAGCAAGGACATTGCCCGCGCCTTATTCTTATGCTGCGAACGCTCGTCCTGGCACTCAACGACGATACCAGTGGGAATGTGCACAATACGCACCGCCGAGTCAGTGGTGTTGACGTGCTGACCACCGGCGCCACTTGAGCGAAAGGTGTCGATTCGCAAATCGCCCTTATTAAGCTCGATGTGGTCAGCCTCTTCTGGCTCAGCCATAACCGCAACCGTGCATGCCGACGTGTGGATACGACCCTGCGATTCGGTTTCTGGCACGCGTTGAACACGGTGCGCGCCGGACTCAAACTTGAGATGACCGTACACTTCCTGCCCCGCCACGCGGCTAATAATCTCCTTAAAGCCGCCGTGTTCGCCGTGTCGCTCGCTAAGCACTTCCACTCGCCAACCTTTACGCTCGGCGTAACGGGAATACATGCGAAACAGATCCCCCGCAAAAATGGCGGCTTCATCACCGCCAGTACCGGCGCGAATTTCCAAAAACACGTTGTGGGAATCGTTAGGATCGCGGGGCAGCAATAAGGTTTGCAGCTCTAACTCTAAAGCCTCTAACTTTTCCTTGGCCGACGAGACCTCTTCTTCAGCCATAGCGCGCATGTCGGCGTCATCTTCCGACAGCATTGCCGTCGCCTCGGCCAAGTCTTCTGTTATCTGCCGATAACGACCGTAGGCTTCCACGACTGGCTCAATTTCAGCGTACTCTTTCGACAAACCGCGAAAGCGATCCTGATTGGCAATAATTTCACCGTCGCTCAACAAGGCGCCTATCTCTTCGTAACGATCAAGCAAATTGTCGAGTTTAATGACAATGGAGGCCTTCATATTTTCTCACTTGGTTGTTTAGGGTCTTGTGCTTACGAATCACTGTCTTTTAGTTGAAACAGTTCTCGTGCCCAATGAATAAGGTCTGTTCGCCCCTTGGCACCCGCTTCTTTTATTTGGGTGGTCGGGCTGTGTATCAATTTATTTGTTAAACCGCGCGCGAGCTGCTCCAGTACTTGTTCGGCGTCATCGCCCCGCGCCAAATTGCGCAGCGCGCGATCAAGCTCTGAGTCACGCAACTGTTCAGCCTTGGCGCGATAATCTCGTACCGTGCCGACCGCATCTCGCGTTTTCAACTGGGACTCCCACTCTCCCAGCGCCAGAGTAATGATATCCCCGGCCTTGAGCGCCTCACCTTGACGCGCGCGCTTGTTCTCTTCAACAATTTCGCGCAAATCATCGACGGTATAAAGGTATACGTCCGCCAACTCGGCAACCTGCGGCTCAATATCTCGCGGCACCGCAATATCAATCATCACCATTGGTCGGTGTTTACGCTTTTTTAAGGCACCCTCAACAGCGCCCTTGCCCAATATTGGGAGCTGGCTCGCCGTTGACGCAACTACTATATCGGCACCGACAAGGCTTTGCGGAATATCCGACAGCATAACGGCTTCAGCGCCAAACTTTTGCGCCAGTTCCCGAGCCCGTTCGAGGGTGCGGTTGGCAATGATAATGCGTTTTATGCCTTTATCGTGCAGGTGCCGCGCGACCAACTCGATGGTTTCACCGGCGCCAATCAATAAGGCCGTGCAGCTGCTCAGCGAAGAAAATACGTGTTGGGTTAAATTTACCGCCGCGTAGGCAACCGACACCGGGTTTGCCCCCACCGCCGTATCCGTTCGCACGCGTTTGGCGACGGAAAAAACATGGGCAAAAATCCGGTGCAATAAGCCGTTGGCGGTACCCGCCTCAACGGCAACCGCATAGGCAGATTTCATTTGCCCTAAAATTTGCGGCTCACCTAACACCATCGAATCCAAACCCGCGGCGACTTCCATCATATGCTTCAAGGCGCCATCGCGACGGTAATCGTAGAGACAGACACTCAGCTCAGCGTGGTCAATATGATGATACGCCGCCAGCCACTCCAAAATACTAGTCGCCACTACATCGCCATCATCATCAGCAATGCCATACAGCTCAGTGCGGTTACAGGTGGACAGAATCGCCAGCTCCGACACTCCCGTACTTAGCACCGCGTCCTTTAAAGCTTGCTGCATTTGCTCAGGCACAAACGCGACCCGCTCGCGAATCGAAACGGGGGCCGAATTGTGATTAATGCCAATTACGAGCAAATTCATTAGATGCCGAGTACCTGCATTTCCAGAGCGGAGCTAAAATAGCAGGGAATTTTAGCAAGACAGGGGCCAAATGTGGATTTTATTACCTGCTTTTACAAAACAATCTGCAGCTAGCACCCGCACTGCGAATTAAATACCTAGGTAACTGTCCTATTCAGCACCCTAACCACCAGCTGAGAGCCATGCTAACATTGGCCTTTAAACACGGTACCGACAACTACGCTATGCACCAAATCCTTACCAGCCTAATGCTGAGCCTAGCTATCCTCACCACCGGTGGCTGCGCAGCACTGACGTCCGAGCAAGAACCGTCGCCCACTGTTAAAAAGACCGCCAGTGCCAAGCCCGCGTTAGCAACACGCCCATTTCCAGAGGACGCTTTTTTTGATTTGCTGGTGGCCGAGGTCGCCCTGCGAAACCAAGACGTTGAAACCGCGCTGGACAATTACACCTATCAAGCGGAAAAAACCGGGGATTTGGGTGTCATCATTACGACTGCCAAATTAGCCCAATACCTCGACCGTGATGACATTGCCGCCACGTATGCCAAACTCTGGGTAGACCAAGAACCGGAGGCGGCAGAGGCGTACTTCATTTTATCGTCGTCACTCGCCAAGAGCCAAAACCCACTTACCGCCCTGCCGTATATGGTCAAAGTACTTGAGCTAGGCGGCGACAGTAACTTCGCCGCCTTAGCCGCCACCGTGCTTGGACGAACTGAGAGCGAACAACTTGAATTTCTCGATGAGCTCAATCGCCAGCTTAAACTACACCCTGGCGACAACTCGCTAAAAATTGCCAAGGCGCTAATACTGCAGTACAAAAAGCAGGAAGAGTCCGCCCTGATACTTGTCCGCGAAGTATTAAATGAAGAGCCCGACAACCCCCATGCGCTCCTCATCGAAACACGCACGCTTAGCCAACTCGGCCGCGACGAAGAAGCACTGACCAGACTGCGCTATGCCGTCGATCAAAATCCCCACCACAAACGCCTGCGCCACGACCTCGCTCGCCGCCTTGTGAAAGTCGACTTGTTTCAGGCCAAGGCGCAATATGAAGAACTAGGAAGACAAAACCCGAACGACCGCGATCTGCTGCTCGAACTCATGCTTATTAATCGCGAGTTAAGCAACACCGCCGAGGTCGCAGAACAACTTAAGTCGCTTAACGACACGCCAGAACTTCGCAGCCGCGCCAATTATATTCTTGGCAGACTGGACGAAGAAGATCAAAACTGGCCCCAGGCGATAGAGCATTACTTGCAAGCTACCGGCAGCGAAGAATTCAATCAATCGAGTCAGCGAATCGCCAGTATCAGTCTTGCCGTCGAAGGTATCGATAAAGCCTTGGCGCGACTCAAAGCCCTGCGCCTAAACCATCCGGAACAAACCATCCATATCTATCTGCTTGAGGCTGAAATCTTACGCAAAGAAACCCGCTACCAAACAGGTTATGACTTACTCAGTGAGGCGCTAAACCGCTATCCTGACGATGAACAACTTAGGTACGCGAGGTCATTATTTAGCGAAAGGCTCGGCAATATTGACGCTGTAGAAAGCGATTTACAGTATATTATCGACCGCGACCCCAAGAACGCAACGGCGCTGAATGCGCTTGGTTATAGCTTGGCCAATCTTAGCTCACGCCTGGACGAGGCGGAGCAACTGGTTAAGCGCGCGCTGGAAATTGAGCCCGACGACCCAGCGATTATCGACAGCTATGGCTGGATAATGCTTCTGAAAGGCAACCTTAACGAAGCGGTCTTACTGCTAGAAAGAGCATTCAAACAAACACAGGATCATGAGATCGCAGCACATTTCGGTGAGGCGCTGTGGTTAACTGGCGACAAGGAACGCGCAAAAGCCGTTTGGAAAGCGGGCTTACAAGACACACCCAACAGCCCAATCATTCTCGACACACTGCGCAAACTAAATCTTTTCAATGAGTAAGTTAATTATGCCCACATCGCTCATATTGCGAAGCCTTGCCCTAATAGCAACACTGCTCATCGGCGCCTGCGCAACTCCGCCAAAGCCGCCAATCAATAGCGAATCTGAAACCTGGCAGTTACAGGGTAAAATCGGCCTTTGGTATAACAACAAACAGGAAAGCGCGACGATTGACTGGTCGCAATGTAATGCTGAGCGCGGCCGAATCCGCCTGAGCGGACCGCTAGGCTCGGGCGGCATTGAGTTATCTGCAGACCAAGCAGGCGCTACCTTAATACAGAACGGCGAAACCACTCACGCAGACAGCATCGAAGAACTTGCCAGTCGCGCCGAGTGGCCACTGCCAGTTGACGCTCTGCGCTATTGGGTAAGAGGTCGCCCCACCCCCACCGAAAAATTAGATGGTCGCGTAAATACCAACGGTCAATTAGAAGAGCTGGCACAAATTGGCTGGCAAATCACGTATCAATACCGCACGCCATTTCACCAACTGCCCAATAGAATTACCGCCAACTCAGCCAATACCAAGCTGACACTAATCGTTAGTGAGTGGCTGGACCTGCCTAAACTCTGTCGCGAATAATGCAAACACTTAGCCTTCCCTGCCCCGCAAAAATTAATTTATTTCTAAAGATCACCGGCCGTCGTCCAGACGGCTATCACGAGCTGCAAACTCTGTTTCAATTGTTGGATTACGGCGACACCCTGACCCTCAAACACCGCGACGACGACAAAATTCGCCTCCTCAGTGAACTAAGTGGCGTAAATTCAGAAGATAATTTAGTGGTTCGCGCCGCTCGCAAACTGCAAGCCTATAGCAAGCACATCGCCTGCGGCGCAGACATCCAATTAGACAAACGCCTGCCCTTAGGTGGCGGTATCGGCGGCGGCAGCTCAGATGCCGCCAGCGCATTATTAGGGCTGAATAAGCTATGGCAGCTGGGTCTCAGCCTCGACACCTTGGCGGAGATTGGGCTTGAACTTGGCGCTGACGTTCCGGTATTTGTGCGTGGCAAAACCGCGTGGGCGGAGGGAATTGGCGAGAAATTAGAGCCACTGGAAACCCCTGAACTCTGGTATGTGGTGATAAAGCCCGACTGCCACGTCTCCACAGCAGAAATTTTTTGTCATGAACAATTGACACGCCATGACTCACCGATCAAAATAGCGACCTTTCTTGGGGGGGGTACCGGAAATAGTTGTGAACCGCTGGTTCGAAAACTATACCCAAAGATTGATAAAGCCTTGATTTGGCTGGAACAATTCTCTCCCGCGAAGCTAACTGGAACAGGCGCATGCGTGTTCGCCAGCTTCGAAGATCAGATAACAGCTCAGACTGTTTGCGAGCAGCGACCCGATGATATTCAGGGTTTTGTTGCCCGAGGTGTTAATACCTCGCCACTGCATCGTGCACTGGGCTTACTCTAGCAGGTTATCGTAAAAAGTTTATTGGGGTGTCGCCAAGTGGTAAGGCACTGGGTTTTGATCTCAGCATCCGTAGGTTCGAGTCCTACCACCCCAGCCATATTTAGACCATGCCGCCAAAAGCGGCATGTAATCAAAATCAGTCGCGTATAATAACGACCTGAATAAGCCTAGCTTGATATATAAGCGGCAACCACCTTATTTTTCAAAACACATGCCCAACAGGACTCTGACCGTGCCAAAGATGATGGTCTTCACCGGCAATGCCAATCCCGAACTCGCACGTAAAGTTGTTGAGCATTTGCACCTGCCCCTTGGCGATGCCACGGTAGGCAAGTTTAGCGACGGCGAAATTTACGTTGAGGTAAATGAAAACGTACGCGGCGCAGACGTCTTTCTTCTGCAACCGACCTGCGCACCGACCAATGACAATCTGATGGAACTCATCGTGATGGCAGACGCCATGCGCAGAGCCTCCGCTGGTCGTATTACCGCCGTGGTACCGTATTTTGGTTACGCTCGCCAGGATCGCCGCGTGCGCTCTCAGCGCGTGCCAATATCCGCCAAAGTCGTTGCCGACATGATGAGCGGCGTGGGCATTGACCGCGTACTAACCGTCGACTTGCACGCCGAGCAAATTCAGGGCTTCTTTGATGTGCCGGTAGACAATGTTTACGGTTCGCCCGTCCTGTTAGACGACATTAGTCGCCAGCAATACGAAAACCAAATGGTTGTGTCGCCAGATATCGGCGGTGTTGTTCGCGCCCGCGCTGTAGCCAAACAATTGGACGATGCCGACCTTGCCATTATCGACAAACGCCGCCCGCAAGCGGGTGTTGCTCAAGTCATGCATATCATCGGTGAAGTTCAAGGCAAAACCTGTTTGCTGGTCGATGACATGGTCGATACCGCCGGCACATTATGCAAAGCAGCAGAAGCGCTAAAGCAGCACGGTGCAGCAAAAGTTGTCGCTTACTGTACACATCCTGTATTATCCGGCGCCGCCATTAAGAATATCAATGGCTCTGAACTAGACGAACTGGTGGTTACCGACACCATTCCGCTGTCAGAAGAAGCTAAAAAGTGCACTAAAATTCGTCAGCTAACCCTGGCAAATCTACTGGCCGAGTCAATTCGACGGGTTAGTAATGAAGAGTCGATAAGCGCTCTGTTTCGTTAAATCATAACGATTTAACAACAGCGCCATCGACATTTACCGCCGCACTGGTCGCAAGTCGGCGGTTTTCGCGTTATTAAGGAGACTATTATGTCTAGCGATTACACAGTTAGCGCCAAAGCGCGCGCAGACGTAGGGAAAGGTGCGAGCCGCCGCCTGCGTCGTCTGGAAAATGAAGTACCAGCGATTGTTTACGGTGGCAGCAGCGCACCACAAATGATCAGCATTCTGCACAAAGATTTCTTGTGGTTCTTGGAAGATGAAGCCTTCTTCACTTCTGTCGTCACTTTAGACATCGATGGCAAAAAAGAATCTGTTGTACTTAAAGACTTGCAGCGCCACCCAGCAAAATTGAAACTGATCCATGCTGACTTTTTGCGTGTTGATGCCAACACCAAAATCACTCTGCACGTTCCGCTTCACTTCCTGAACGAAGATATCTGTGTTGGTGTTAAAACTCAGGGCGGCAACATTATTCACGCCGCAACTGATCTAGAAGTTCAGTGCTTACCAAAAGACCTACCAGAGTTCATTGAAGTGGACATGGCGTTGATTGAAACAGGCACTACCCTGCACATTTCTGACCTCACGCTACCTGCTGGCGTAGAAAGCCCAGCACTAGCACTAGGTGAAGATCACGACTTGGCTATTGCCACTGTACACGCGCCACGCGGCGCTAGCGACAGCAGCGATGACGAAGAAGAAGCTTCAGCAGAAGAGTAAGCTGACGGCCCTTAGGGGCCAACAGTAACAGGCGTCCCATTGGAAACGATAAAACTGATAGTAGGCTTGGCGAACCCCGGCCCACAATATCAAGATACACGTCACAATGCGGGCGCCTGGTTCGTTACAGAGCTTGCTCGGCAACAAGGCTGCACGCTATCTAGCGAATCTCGGTTCTACGGTGAAACTGCCAGAATCCAATATCAGGGCAGCGATCTCCGCCTTCTTATTCCAAGCACTTTCATGAATCGAAGCGGACAAGCCATTGCCGCACTCGCCAATTTTTATAAAATTGAGCCCGAATCCATACTTATTGCCCACGACGAACTGGATATTCCAGCCGGCAGCGCGCGCTATAAAAAAGGCGGCGGCCACGGTGGTCACAACGGTCTTCGCGACAGCGTCGCCCAACTCGGCAATAATAGTAATTTCCACAGATTAAGAATCGGCATCGGCCATCCCGGCCACGCGTCACAAGTCACCAATTATGTACTCGGCAAACCTTCCGCCGATGACCGTACAAGCATCGATCACTGTATCGATGAGGCACTGCGAACACTGCCCGACGCCGTAAACGGAGATTGGGCCAAAGCCATGAATCAACTGCACAGCTATAAACAAGGGTAATATCACATGGGTTTTAACTGCGGTATCGTCGGACTTCCAAACGTCGGCAAATCCACCCTCTTCAATGCCCTCACCAATGCAGGCATTGACGCGGCCAATTTCCCTTTCTGCACCATCGAGCCCAACTCCGGCATCGTCATGGTGCCAGACCCGCGCTTGCACGCGCTGGCAGAAATCGTGAAACCTGAGCGCATCATGCCTGCCACCATGGAGTTTGTTGACATTGCAGGCTTAGTTGCCGGCGCCTCAAAGGGTGAAGGCCTAGGCAATAAATTCCTCGCCAACATCCGTGAGACCGATGCCATCGCCCACGTTGTGCGCTGCTTTGAAGACGACAACATCATTCACGTCGCCAACAAAATTGACCCCGCCGCCGATATCGAGATTATCAATACCGAGCTCGCACTGGCCGATATGGAAAGTATCGATAAACAATTACAAAAAGTGGCTCGGGTCGCCAGAAGCGGCGACAAAGACGCTACCGTACTTAAAAACCTATACGAGAAGCTGCTCGCCCATCTAGACCAAGGCAAGCCCGTGCGCTCACTGAGTCTAGACGCCGACGAAATGGCCCGCACCCGCAGCCTGCACCTGCTCACCATCAAACCGACCATGTACATCGCCAACGTCAACGAAGAAGGCTTTGAAGACAACCCTCACCTAGACGTGCTGCGCGCCATCGCCGCCGAAGACGGCGCCATCGTGGTTCCGATTTGCAATAAACTCGAATCAGAAATTGCCGAACTAGACGACAGCGAAAAAGCCGAATTCCTCGCCGACCTGGGCATGGAAGAGCCCGGTCTAGATCGCGTGATTCGCGCCGGCTACCAATTACTCGGCCTGCAAACCTACTTCACCGCAGGCGTAAAAGAAGTTCGGGCTTGGACCATTCCCGTTGGCGCCACCGCCCCACAATCTGCAGGCGTAATCCACACCGACTTCGAAAAAGGCTTCATCCGCGCCGAAGTGATTGCCTATAACGACTACATACAATACAAAGGCGAACAAGGCACAAAAGACGCTGGAAAATGGCGCCTAGAAGGCAAAGACTACGTCGTAAAAGACGGCGACGTCGTCCATTTCCGCTTCAATGTGTAAAGCGAACTGATCCGCGCTTGACAAGGTGCGCCGATCCTTGGAAAATGCGCGCCTTCTCTCGTACGAGAGACTGTGGCAAGGTAGCTCAGTTGGTTAGAGCACAACACTCATAATGTTGGGGTCGGCGGTTCGAATCCGCCCCTTGCTACCATTATTCGAAAAGACCACCTAACGGTGGTTTTTTTATGCCCCCAGAAAAGTACGCCACACTCGACGGGTGGATGAGAACCGCCGCAGCGGTTCGATAAAATGCGACCAGCATTTTAGACGGCGATAGCCGCCCGAAGGGGCAATAACAGGCCCTAGCCAGTTATTGATCAATCCGCAGCCCGCCCCTTGCTACCATTATTCGAAAAGACCACCTAACGGTGGTTTTTTTTCGGCTGTCGGAAAGGACACCACACTCAATGGGTGGATGAGAACCGCCGCGCGGTTCGATAAAATGCGAATAGCATTTTAAACAAGCCATGTATGCTTTTTATACATGGCGCAGCCCGAAGGGGCATAAGTAGACCTTAGTCTGCTTATGATTAATCCGCCCCTTGCTACCATTATTCGAAAAGACCACCTAACGGTGGTTTTTTTATGCCCCCAGAAAAGTACGCCACACTCGACGGGTGGATGATAAAATGCGGTCAGCATTTTAGACGGGCACAGCCGCCCGAAGGGGCAATAACGGGCCCCAGCCTGTTATTGATCAGCCCGCCGCAGCGGTTCGATAAAATGCGACCAGCATTTTAGACAAGCCATGTATGCTTTTTATACATGGCGCAGCCCGAAGGGGCATAAGTAGACCTTAGTCTGCTTATGATTAATCCGCCCCTTGCTACCATTATTCGAAAAGACCACCTAACGGTGGTTTTTTTATGCCCCCAGAAAAGTACGCCACACTCGACGGGTGGATGATAAAATGCGGTCAGCATTTTAGACGGGCACAGCCGCCCGAAGGGGCAATAACAGGCCCTAGCCTGTTATTGATCAATCCGCAGCAAGCCCCTTGCTACCATCACCCTAAAATTCAACGAAGGGTGGTTTTTTCACCCCCAGAAAAGCCCTCTACACTTGAGCGATGGATAAGAACGTCCGCACGACCAAAACAAACTAACATCCCGACAAATTTGCGACTAATATCCAATGCGTCAGTCAAGACACCAAATCTAAAATGACACGTAGCTACATATAAACCAAAAAGCCTTCCGAGTGACTACACCTCAGCGAAAGCCAATACAGGAACAACAAATGCCATCTACCGTCTTGCAACGCTTATATCAAACTCTCGGCCTGACAGGTGACCAAGAACCCCGTGACCCGGCAAGCCCGCCAGAAAGAAACGCCCCATCACCGCTCCCCACTTTCGCCCACTATGTTCGCTCACGCTTTCGACTGCAAAATCAGCCCGCAAAGGCTGAAGACATAACTACTGCTTTTAGGCAACGCCTTGAAGCCGGACTGCAGGCTCTAGATAAACAATTATCCAGTTGCGACCTATTTACCTTACCGGCCGGGTCACAAGAATGGACGGATACGGGCATTAATCTAGCAGCAGGCGAATCAATAACCGTGATGGGGGATGGCGGCCTATATCTATCGCGAAGACTTGATGTTGTTATCGGCCCGAATTTCGGACTGTGGTATCGCATCATCAATCGGGATAACAAAGGGCATATCAACACACTGCCTTTGGGCGGCGCCGTTATTACTGCAGAACAAGGCGGCACATTAGAACTCATTGCTGCGGTGCCTGGTGAGTTCGGAGATGCGCAAGGCGGATTCGATCCGGATACTACAAGCTTAAAGGTTAATGGGGAGTTCGCCGCAGCTGTTCTGCGCTGGCAGGTTGATGCACAGGACGCTTTAACCGCGGCCGCGGCTGCTGATGTGAATTTATTTGGCCCTGTGCTAGCGCGCTTCAAAGAACCTATTCAGGCGCCGAAAGGCTGGCACTACTTATGGCGTTTAGGTGCTAGCGAAATATACCAAGAGAAAGAAAATAGCTTGTGCTGTGCCACACATGCGAATGGCGGGATCTTACAGTATCCAGTGAATCTGGCGCTGAACAGCGATTTAGTCTTTAACTGGCAGTGGTGGGTTGACGCTTTACCTTCGAAATTGGCCGAGCACATCCAACCCACGCATGACTACCTGTCTATCGCGCTAGAGTTCGACAACGGCCTTGATCTTACCTATATGTGGAGCAGCGACCTCGACATAGATACTATTTTTCAGTGTCCGCTGCCGTGGTGGGATAAGCGTGAAACCCATTGGGTTCTGCGAAATGATCCTGCAGATTTAGGACACTGGCTTAACGAATCTCGCAATGTCCTCGCTGATTACCAACGCGCTATTGGCGGACCACTTCCGAACAAAGTCGTTGGCGTGTGGCTGA
Organism: uncultured Zhongshania sp.; assembly: GCF_963975605.1. Classification (NCBI taxonomy): domain Bacteria; kingdom Pseudomonadati; phylum Pseudomonadota; class Gammaproteobacteria; order Cellvibrionales; family Spongiibacteraceae; genus Zhongshania; species uncultured Zhongshania sp. The sequence goes on from NZ_CAXBHN010000004.1 coordinate 100,102, forward strand.
TCGCGAATTCAGCGTTCCAACGAGGTGAAGGCCGTTGCCGCTATCGTCAAATAAATTTGCGCAATGAACAAGGTACAAAAATCATCTACGACTAACAAACCAGCCTGGTGGCGAAAGCCGCACAATCACCACCACAACTGCACAGAACATACTTCTTTGACGCTATTTTGCCGTCCCGACAACAAGTTTTCCGCACAAAATAGCAAATTGCGCTAATATGCCTTCATACTTAGGGACTTAGTGAGCTAACCTAAGAAAATATATAATCTGAAGGCCAGCATGGCCCAACAGAACAACTAAGAGATAGAGGACATCCGCTATGAAGGTCTTGTTTCGTGCCTGCCTATTAATGTTTGCAGTATTTTTGTTTGCTGGCTGCGGAGGCGGAAGCAGTGATGGTGGCCCAACGCTCATACCCGGAAACGGTAACAATGACGGCGGTGGAAACGGCGACGGATCATCCGATCCAAACACAGTACGGTTCGGCTCATTCACTGGCGATGCTTTTACTGTGGGCTCAATGGCCACCAATCAAACCGACCTAGATGCGGGTGAAAGCGCGACGTTATCAGTCTCCTTGATCGATCAAGTTGGAAACCCAATAGCCACACAAGCAGCCAGTCCCGACGGCACAATCACAGTTCAATTCAGCTCAAATTGTATAGTATCAGGCCAAGCTGAAGTTTCACCCAGCATCGCCACCATTAACACCAATGGCAGCACCAGCGTGACCTATACCGCTAGAGGCTGCGAAGGCGTCGACACCATAACAGCCCTCACTAGCGTGGACTTAACTTCTTACACCGCAAAAGCTGGAATCACGACCGTAAGCTCGCCCCTTGGCTCAATTGGCTTTACCGCCGCCACCCCTAGTGTGATTGGACTAAAAGGCTCAGGTGCGATTCCAGAGCAATCCAAAGTTTCCTTTCTTGTATCAAACTCGACTGGCGGCCCCGTTCCCAACCAAGAAGTATCATTCTCTCTTGATAATACCGCCGGCGGAATCACTATCAGTAACGAAACAGGTCTTACTGATGCCAACGGTATAGCCAGTACAACGGTGGCGTCAGGAACAGTCGCTACTGCTGTGCGTGTTACCGCTACTGCCACTCGAGATGGAATTACTACTTCCGCTCAATCAAGCGCTCTTGTTGTCAGTACAGGTATTGCTGATAACGACAGCTTCTCTCTCAGCGCAACCACTCTCAACATCGAAGGCTTTGAGTATGACGGCACTAAGACCACGCTGACCATTCGAGCAGCAGACCGTTACAACAACCCTGTGCCCGATGGTACCGCAGTGTCCTTTCAAGCCGAGGGTGCTGCGGTAGATGGCAGCTGTTTGACAGTATCAGGGGCCTGCAGCGTGACATTAAGTTCGCAAAACCCTCGTCCCGCCGATGGTCGTGTCACCGTTTTGGCAACAGCAGTCGGAGAGGAGTCCTTCATCGACAGCGAAACCTCAAATGGCCAATTCGATGATGCTGAACTACCTTTCTTACAAGACCTAGACGAAGCATTCAGAGACGACAACGAAAATGGCGTTAGAGACTCAAACGAACCCTACGTGAATTTCAATGAGAACCCAGAGGCCACCGGAGGCTTCGACCTTAAAAATGGCAAGTTTGACGGCCTACTCTGCAAGGGCCCCAACCTCTGCAGCCCATCCTCCACTATCACTCTGCGTGAAAGCATCGTTATCGTTCTATCAGGCTCCGGCTTAATTGTTAATATCCAGCCAGTAACAATCGATATCTACAATAAGGTGGAAACCGTTATCGTCTCGGTATCTGATCAACGCGGACAGGTACCCCCTGCTGGAACCACTATTTCGGCATCGACGACTATAGGAAACTTGCAAGGCACTACATCGTACACTCAAATATCCACCAATCTTTCAGGGCCGGCGATTTACGCGTTCCGAATCGGCCGCGGAGCGGCTGACGGCGAAGGCACATTCACGGTTACCGTAACCACACCGCTTGGTATAATCTCAAAGGATCTATCGAACGTAGTGCAACACTAGTACTCTTTCAAATTGATGTTGCCTAATGCCAAAGCTCGTAGGTTGGGTTGAGGAACGAAACCCAACATGGTGGGATGCTCTACCATCGTTTGTTGGGTATCGCTACCGCTCAACCCAACCTACAGAGTCACACGTCATTTTCAAGTTGAAGAAGTACTAGTACCTTGCGTAGGTGTGCCTTCAGCCGACCTGAAACACAGGCATAATGGAAGCTAGAATAGCAGGACGCGGCAACATTCACTTTTGCAGCAGTCCCAACCCGCAAGGTTGGGACTACAAGATCGCCTTACAGTATCCCCTGCCGGAAAACTTCCACTTCATATTGAAAGCATTCAAAAATAATTGAATTGTCGACGACACATTAACCGCCGAAGCAAAATGCAACTTTAAATATCTTGACCGAGGCCTGTGATAAAATGCCCTTGAACTTATAAGCTAATTAAAATCCAATGACCAAACCCGACACCCTCTACGCCACGCCCCAAGCAAGCCTCGCGCGCTTTGCCTTTGACGAGCATGTAGTCGAAGTTTTTCCAGACATGATTCAGCGTTCAGTCCCCGGTTACGCAACGATCATTGCCATGACGGGAGTGATGGCGGGCAAATACGCCCAAACGGCAAGCAATTGCTATGACCTTGGCTGTTCGCTCGGCGCCAGCACCCTCGCAATGGCGCGGGAAATCGGCGAGCGCAATTGTCAGATCATTGGTGTAGACAATTCATCGGCGATGATTTCTCGCTGCGAAGACTATATTGCAGATATACCGCAATCGATTTCGCTGCGCTGCGAGAATATTCAAGATACTCAGATCACCAACGCATCGGTGGTCGTACTCAACTTCACCCTACAATTTGTGCCGGCTGAACAACGCGCCGCGCTAATCCAAACCATCAGCGACGCGATGCGGCCTGGCGGTATTTTAATTCTGTCTGAAAAAATTCAATTTTCTGACCCTCATTTACAAGAATTAAACACCGATCTGCACCATGCGTTTAAACGCGCAAATGGCTACAGCGAGCTGGAAGTTGCACAGAAACGCAGCGCGATAGAAGATGTATTAATTCCTGAAACCTTGGCCAAGCACCAGCAAAGACTCCGCGACGCCGGTTTTAGCAGTATCGATGTCTGGTTCCAATGTTTTAATTTTGCGTCATTAGTTGCCATAAAATGATCGACTACCAAGCATTCCTAAACCGCCTAGACGAAATACCGGAGCTGACAAGCTGGAGCCAAACACTAGCAGCGCAAATCGCGGCGGGACTTAGCGAGGACCGCTACGGCGATCTACCCCGCTGGAAAGATGCCCTAGCCGCACTGCCCAACCTCAGTCCCGAAACCACTACTTTAGACCGCTCTCGCGTCGGCGCCGACGGCCCAAGCAACGAAGAGCAGCGTCAACAGCTGCACAACGCGCTCAAAGGGCTCCACCCGTGGCGCAAAGGCCCCTATGACCTGTTTGGGGTGCATATCGATACCGAATGGCGGTCGGACTGGAAGTGGGATCGACTCAAGGACGCCATTGCCCCGCTAGCTGGGCGCAATGTCTTAGATGTCGGCTGCGGCAGCGGCTACCACTGTTGGCGAATGCGCGGCGCGGGCGCCAATCTCGTCGTCGGCATCGACCCAACCCCCTTGTTTGTGATGCAGTATTTCGCGCTGCAAAAATACCTTTGTGACAACAGCGTCGCCGTTTTACCGATGGGGATAGAACACTTGCCGGAGAAGTTGCAAGCGTTCGACACCACCTTCTCTATGGGAATTTTGTACCACCGGCGCTCGCCCTTTGACCACCTGATCGCACTGCGCGACAGCCTTCGCCGCGGCGGCCAATTAGTATTAGAAACCCTCGTCATCGAAGGTGGCCCAGGCCAAGTTCTCGTGCCCGAGGATCGCTACAGTAAAATGGGCAATGTGTGGTTTATTCCTACCACTGACACACTCGAAGCGTGGTTGAAAAAAGCGGGATTTAAATCCCCCCAGCTCATCGACGTTAGCCAAACCACTTGCGAAGAACAGCGCAGCACAGAGTGGATGACCTTCCACTCGCTGGCAGAATTCCTCAATCCTGAAGATTCAAATCAAACGATCGAGGGCTATCCCGCACCGCGCCGTGCTACCTTCATTGCCGAAAAACCGTAACAGCGTCGCATAATTGACTCACAAAGCCACAAAATGGCATTTTTGTGATATGTTGATGAAACTTATAAGTATGAAAACGTGCCAAATAAATTCAAGAAATGGCACAGCGGAATAAATCATGCTGCAAACTGGAACAGGACTTCTGAGCGACCGCCTCAAATCGCAATCAAGATTGTGGTTCGGCGAGCACCTGTACCGCTATTTTGAACGTCTTGAAGACAACTTTCATCGCCGCTCTCTCACCGCCAGTGATTCCACAGAACAAGCTAACTTATTAGCACAGCAACAGGCCGTTAAACTGGGGCAAGATGAGGCATTTCGTTTATTTGCCGATCATATCAATCGCGCCTTCAACACCAACCGCGCCTATGAAGCCGGTGGCCATCCTTCACTAGATAGACTCGCGCAGCGCCTTGAAAAATTACCCGATGCCTATTTTGATAAAGAAAAGCCGCAACTGAGCAATATTTGTCGCGCCATTGCCCCGATAACCGTGCTCGCTGGATTCCAGCAGATTTTAGCGCCACTAAAACTAGACGCCACCCACCGGCATCACGCCCTAACCATGTTCCAAGGCCTGTTAATTCAAGAATTGAACAAGCTCTACGATGATTTATTTGAATCGCTACCAGTCGAAAATCAAACCCATAACGTCGAGGCTTGGATCAGCCACATCAAGCAACAACTAAGCGAAAACAATCTTTCGACACAGGATCGCGCGCTAACTGAAACAAGGCTGCAGCGCCTGCTCAAATTGCACTCACATCGACGCCGTGCCAGTGACAACGCCGTCGTCATGGAGCCCAGCGACGCAGAGCTACTAGAGACAGCCGCAAATATATTTCAACTGCTGCCCACCAAACGCAGATTATCGCCAGGTGTATTGAGCTCACTCAATACCTTGCAAACCAGTGTGAGCAGCCTGGCCCTAAAAGATCGCAATGCATTTATGCATCCGCTGCATCCCGCGAGACAAATCTGTCGGCAGGTGATCAACACCCTCTGCCAATGGGATGACGCGCAAGCAAATCAACGCCAGCAATTTGACGCCGAACTTAAAATAATTTGTAAAAAACTGACAGCCCACAACATCAATGCCAGTCAGTTTTACCAGATTCGCGAGCAAATCGATGCCTGCTGCCAACACTTAATACAAAGTATCAAACTCAACGACAAACGCAGTTTGAATGCCGAAGTCGGCCAAAAGCGCTTAACGCGTTTGCGCAAAAAAGTGCATGAAATGCTTGACCAGAAAACCGCCTCGCTACCGACTACGCTTCCCCTCAGTGTCGATAATATGCTCTACGGCCCCATGACCACGATCATCTTGTATCACTGGCTGCGCCACGGCAGCAACAGCGCGCCCTTGCGTCGCAGCCTACAGCTTATTGACGATATTATTTGGTATATACAACCCCATTCAGACTGGTCTGAACTGCGTCGCGCTAAAGCGATGAGTAAAGACATCGAAACAGAGCTTAGCGATGGCTTACAGCGCATAAATTACAGCTACCAAGCCTCACAAGCATTAATCGACGAGCTTCATCAGCTGCGCTTAATTGCATCCGGCCGCAGCGTCAGCATTAACAAGCCCGACGCCATGCGCTAAGCCTCGCTGCGCACAGTAAATGTGCGGTGGCGGGTGTCGATAGCGATAAAAAGCAGATATAATTTCCCGCCCGCATGTTTGGCCATCACGGCCTAACGCGACCCAATTTCTACACGTTCAATCGCTTCGTATGGCGATCACGCATTAAGGTGATGACTTTGCAACTCGATCAAGCAACTACTGAACAACTGCGCGACTGGGAATCTACGCTGACCCAGGAATACCAACAGTTTAAAGCCTCTGGTTTAAATCTTGACCTGACCCGCGGCAAGCCCAGCGCAGAACAGCTTTCACTCTCTGACGCCATCAATGACATTCTGGGCGGCGATCTAAGCAATGAAAGCAATACAGATTTGCGCAACTACGGCGGCCTCGATGGTATTCCAGAGTGCAAACGTCTATTTGCCAATGTACTCGGCGTCAGCGCCGAAGAAACGCTGATCGGCGGCAACAGCAGCTTAACCTTGATGTATATGGCCGCCCAGTTTGGTCTGCACCAAGGCTTTGGCGAGCTTGGCGCTAGCTGGAACAGTGAAGGCAGCACCGTCAAATTTATCGCACCGGTTCCCGGCTACGATCGTCATTTCAGTGTCTGTGAGCATTTGGGTATTGAGCTAGTGACCGTGGCGTTAAACGACGACGGTCCAGATATGGACGCCGTTGAGCAGCTACTAAAAAGCGACCCATCAATCAAAGGTATCTGGTGCGTACCGCGCTTCAGCAACCCAACGGGTACGGTGTATTCAGACGCCGTGGTTGACCGGATCGCGCAGCTCGGCAACATCGCCGGCAGTAATTTCCGTATTTTCTGGGACAACGCCTACGCGGTTCACAGCCTCAGTGACGACGCCCCGGAATTGGCCAATTTAATGACCAGCTGCCGCAAATATGGCACCGAAAACAGCGCCTATTTATTTGGCTCCACCTCAAAAATTACCTATGCCGGCGCTGGCGTCGCCTTTGCGGGAATGTCGAAAGCTAATTTAAAAGCATTCACCCACCACTTGGGCATGTCGCAAATTGGCCCAGACAAAATTAATCAGCTGCGTCACGTTCGCCTTCTAAAAGATGCCGACGGTATCAAAGAGCATATGCAACAGCACGCCAAGGTTCTCAAACCGCGCTTTGATATTGTGCTTAAGCACCTGCGTGAAGGATTGGGTAATACCGGCATGGCGAGCTGGACCGAGCCACAAGGCGGCTATTTTGTGTCCTTTGATACCCTGCCCGGCCTCGCCAAAGAAGTGGTGAAATTGGCCGCTGAAGCCGGCGTAAAACTCACCCCAGCGGGTGCGACCTTCCCCTACGGCAAAGATCCCGCCAACAGCAATATCCGTATTGCCCCCAGCGTGCCGAGCCTGGATGAAATCGACCGCGCGATGGCGGTATTTGTCACCTGTGTGAAATTAGCTTCTGTAAAACAGCGACTAAGTTAATCGCTTAGTTGCCAAGCGAAAAAAGGGTGCCAATTGGCACCCTTTTTTATATACGGTTGCGCCAATTGGCGCAGTATGCAGCTTACTCGGGATCTGGCGTACGGGTAATCGGCCGGCCTGGCACACTGGGAAAATGACGCACATTGCTACTGCCGTCAGAGTCCACGATTTTACCGGTGCCCTCTTTCTCTACTTCATCAATCCGCACGATTGAATGCATCGGAATATAGCTGCGCGTCACACCACTGAATTCATTTTTCAGTTTTTCTTCACCCGGATTCACCACAATCTGGCTTTGCTCACCAAACACAAACTCTTCAATTTCTATAAAGCCGTACATATCGCTTTGATAAATAGCGCGCGCATAAAGCTCGTAAACCTTGCTGTTGTTGTGAAAAATGACTTTATAAATAGGGGCTTGGGCCATAGTCTTTCCATTGTCTCTGGGTACAGCTGTGGGGCACAGATAAAGATTAAAACACACCGTAAAACCGGGCCGCGGATCATAGCATAAATTTGCCAAATCCACCGCACTTCTGGGTTTTAGGCGACATTTTCGCTATAATGCCTGCCCAATTTTATTAGCAGCCTGTTTGCGCCTTATGCCTGAAGAACTTATGTCAAATGATGTCGCCCAAACCAACGCCTCGGTGACAGAGACAGCCCTCGCCGCTGACAAGCCTAAGAAGCTGTTTATTAAAACCCATGGCTGCCAGATGAACGAATACGATTCTGCGCGCATCCAAGATCTGCTGGGTGCAAGTCACGGCTATGAACGCACCGACGACCCAAACGAAGCCGACGTGCTACTGCTAAACACCTGCTCAATCCGCGAAAAAGCGCAGGAAAAAGTCTTTCATCAGCTCGGCCGCTGGAAAAAACTTAAAGATAAAAACCCGAATCTCAAAATTGGGGTCGGCGGTTGCGTTGCCAGTCAAGAAGGCAGCGATATTGGTAAGCGCGCGCCCTACGTCGACTTAATCTTTGGGCCGCAAACCCTGCACCGCGTGCCCGGCATGCTCGACGCCAAAAAAGTAGATGGCCCAATCATCGTCGATGTCACGTTTCCAGAAATCGAAAAATTCGATTCGCTACCTGAGCCCAGCGTTGACGGCCCCAGCGCCTTCGTTTCCATTATGGAAGGCTGCTCTAAATACTGCACTTTCTGCGTCGTGCCCTATACCCGCGGAGAAGAGGTTAGCCGCCCCTTCGATGACGTCATTACCGAAGTCGCTCAACTCGCTGCCAAGGGTGTGCGTGAAGTGAATTTGCTTGGCCAAAACGTCAATGCTTATCGCGGTGAAAATCACGAGGGCGAGATCGTCGATTTTGCGGAGCTTATCCACTTTGTCGCGCAAGTCGACGGCATAGACCGAATTCGCTACACCACCTCGCATCCAGTTGAGTTTAGCGAGGCACTGATCCAAGCCTACGCCACCGTTCCTGAATTGGTAGACCACTTACACTTGCCGGTGCAAAACGGCAGCGACAGAATATTAGCGGCCATGAAGCGCGGCCACACCGCCGATGAATACCGTGCAAAAATTGCCAAGCTAAAAACCATACGCCCCAATATTAGTCTGTCGTCTGACTTTATCATCGGCTTCCCCGGCGAAACTGATGACGACTTCAATGACACCATGCAATTGATACGGGACATCGGCTTTGATCATTCCTTTAGCTTCATATACAGCGCTCGCCCCGGCACGCCGGCAGCACAACTGCCAGACGAGACGCCAGAAGAAGTTAAAAAAGAACGACTAGCCACCCTGCAGCACCATATTCTGCAAAACGCGGCGCAAATCAGCCGCCAAATGGTCGGCAGCCAACAACGCATTCTGGTAACGGGCGTATCCCGCAAAGATCCGGGCGAATTGCAGGGCCGTACTGAGAATAATAGGGTGGTCAATTTCCCCTGTTTAGATCAGACGGTAATAGGGCAATTTGCTGACGTTACTATTTTAGAGGCCTACGCCAATTCACTGCGCGGCGAACTGATCGCTTAAGCGGTGCCTTGCTCAATAGCTATCTACACTTTTTATTTGCGTCGCCACGGCGACAATCGGTGAACCATTGACTGCACAAGATATTCAACGCGTATTAACTCTTGAACCGAACGACAGCCGCCTGCTGGCCAATTTGTGCGGCCACCTGGACGCCAACCTCAAGTTAATAGAGCAACGCCTGCAAGTGCGTATTGCAGCGCGCGGGAATACCTTTCAAATAAACGGCCAAGCGAATGCGGTAGATGACGCCGTGCAGCTACTTAAGCACCTTTATAACGAAAGCCAAAATGGCAGTGCGCTGAATACCGAAACCGTGCACCTACACCTGCAAGAAGCCGGTATTGAACAGCTCAGCAGCCCCGCCAGCAGTGACGAGTTGCCGGTGCTTATTCAAACCAAAAAGGCCAGTATTAAACCCCGCGGCAAAAACCAGCAACTCTATGTGAAAGCCATCCAAAGCTGCGATATAAACTTCGGCATCGGCCCCGCCGGTACAGGCAAAACCTATTTAGCCGTAGCCTGCGCCGTCGAAGCCTTAATCGCCAATGAAGTGCAGCGCATTCTACTCGTTAGACCCGCGGTGGAAGCGGGTGAAAAACTGGGCTTTCTGCCTGGCGACCTCGCCCAAAAAATCGACCCCTATTTGCGGCCACTGTACGATGCCCTGTACGAAATGCTCGGCATAGAGACAGTGACCAAGCTGATTGAACGCAATATTATTGAGATAGCACCGCTGGCCTATATGCGCGGCCGGACCCTAAATGACTCCTATATCATTTTAGACGAGGCGCAAAACACCACCCGCGAACAAATGAAAATGTTTCTAACCCGCATTGGTTTCGGCTCAACCGCGGTCATTACCGGCGACGCTACTCAGATTGATCTACCCCGCGGCACACCGTCGGGACTCGTGCACGTAATGAACGTCTTGGGTGATATTGAAGGCATCAGCATGACCCATTTCGCCGCCAAAGACGTGGTGCGCCACCCGCTAGTACAGCGCATTGTAGAAGCCTATGCCGCCTTTGAAGCTGAATTCGGCGCGCCTCGATGAATCAAACAATAGATTTGGAGCTCGATCTACAAATCGCCTGCGATGCCGCCAACCTGCCCAGCGAAGCCCAGTTTATTCTGTGGGCAACAACCGCTCTGGCGGGACTAAGGACAGAGGCTGAGTTGAGCATTCGCCTGATCGACGAAGTGGAAAGTGCCGACTTAAATGCCCAGTACCGGCAGAAATCCGGCCCAACTAATGTATTATCGTTCCCAGCAGATCTACCTCCAGAACTTGAGTTACCCTTGCTTGGCGACCTCGCCATTTGCAAAGAAGTGGTAGAGCGCGAGGCCGGCGAGCAACACAAAGCCTGCCATGACCACTGGGCGCATATGGTAATTCACGGTACACTCCACCTGCTCGGCTTCGACCACATTGACGATGACGAAGCAGAAGAGATGGAAGCGCTGGAGATTGCGCTGCTAAAAACACTGGATATCAGTAACCCCTATACCCCTATTTCGTGAGGACAGCACCCAAAACCATGAGCGAAGATCGATCTAGCAACGATCCAAGTGATAAATCTTGGATCGAGAAAATTGCCCATGCTTTTTCATCTGAACCCAAAACACGGGAAGATCTGTTTGAACTGCTTGCTGTCGCCAAACAGAACGAAGTTATCGATGACGATGCAATAAGTATTGTTGAAGGCGCGATGCATATCAGTGATATGCAGGCCCGAGAAATTATGGTTCCGCGGCCACAAATGGTGGTACTGAAGGCAGACCAGCCCCTCAGCGAGCTCCTCCCCATCATTATCGACACCGGCCACTCCAGATATCCCGTTATCGGTGACACCCTCGATAATGTCTTGGGTATTTTGTTATCCAAGGACTTGTTGCCGCTGTTGTGGAAATTTGAGAACAGCGCCGATATCGATATTCGTGACATTCTGCGCCCAGCCACCCTCGTGCCAGAAAGCAAACGACTAAACGTCTTGCTGCGGGATTTCCGCGAAAAACGCCATCACATGGCGGTGGTGATTGACGAATACGGCGGCGCCGCCGGCCTCATCACCATCGAGGACATTCTCGAGCAAATCGTGGGTGAAATTGAAGACGAGTACGACGAAGACGACGACCTGCCAATCCGCAAAATTGCCGACAACGACTTTGTAGTGCAAGCACTCACACCCATTGACGACTTCAACGATTATTTCAATGCGCGTCTTAGCGACGAAGAATTCGACACCATTGGCGGCCTGCTCCTCAAAGCATTTGGTCACCTTCCCAGCCGCAATGAAATTACTCGCCTGGAAGAATTCGAATTCAAAGTGGTGAATGCCGACAACCGCCAGATCCATTTATTGAGAATGCGCAAACTAGACGAAAGCTAGCAGCGCCCTAATCGGATTATCTCTGCTGCGCGGGAGAGAAATCTTCCGCCGCTTGAACTTACACCCCAATTAAGGTCTACAATGGACTTACGCATCGCTTATATTTAACAGCGTAGAGGCCAGCATGTCCGAAGATCAAACTCTAGATACGCTCAATAAAATCGCCAGTAGCTTCATTGAATACAGCGCGCTGTTATTTTTGTTCCTGCTTGGGCTCGGCGCTATTTATCTAGTCTACATCTACATCAGCGACATCACCCAGACCCAACACGCCATTCGCCGTAACTATCCCGTTATTGGCCGGTTTCGCTATATTTTTGAACACCTTGGCGAATTCTTTAGGCAGTACTTTTTTGCCATGGATCGAGAAGAACTGCCATTTAATCGCTCCCAGCGCTCCTGGGTCTATCGCGCCGCAAAAAACATCGACACCACCATTGCCTTTGGTTCAACGCGACCGCTAAACCAGAGCAATGAAGTATTGTTTATGAATTGCCTGTTTCCCACCTTGAGCCAGGACGCCGCCCCCACCCACGCGGTGACCATCGGCGAAGGCTTCGCAAAACATCCCTATACCAGTTCAGCGATTTTCAATATTTCTGGCATGAGCTTTGGCGCCATTTCAAAACCCGCCATCCGCGCTTTAAGCGCCGGTGCAAAAGAAGCCGGCATTTGGCTCAACACCGGTGAAGGCGGCCTGTCACCCTATCACCTCGAAGCGGGCTGCGACATCGTGTTTCAAATCGGCACCGCCAAATACGGGGTGCGCGACGCCGAGGGTCATCTCAGCGACGAAAAACTCAAGGCCATCGCAGCTCACCCCCAGGTGCGAATGATTGAAATAAAACTTAGCCAGGGTGCAAAACCCGGCAAAGGCGGCATCTTGCCCGGCGGCAAAGTGACCGAAGAAGTCGCCAAAATTCGCGGCATCGAAATTGGCAAAGACTCCATCAGTCCCAACGGTCACACCGATATCCACAACATCGATGAACTGTTGGACATGGTGCTAAGAATTCGCAATGTCACCGGCAAACCCGTGGGCTTTAAAGCGGTGATCGGTTTTTCGGAGTGGCTAGACGAACTCGGCGAAACCATCCACAAGCGCGGCCTGGAATATGCGCCCGATTTTATTACCATCGACAGCGCCGACGGTGGCACCGGCGCAGCACCGCAAAGCTTAATGGACTACGTGGGCTTGCCCATTCGCCGCAGCCTGCCCTTGGTGGTCGACAAATTAAATGAATACAATTTGCGCAAGCGCATTAAAGTCATCGCCTCGGGCAAAATGATCAACCCCGCCGAAGCGGCCTGGGCACTGTGTGTTGGCGCAGACTTCATCGTAAGTGCTCGCGGCTTTATGTTTGCACTCGGCTGCATACAAGCGCTGCAATGCAATAAAAACACCTGTCCCACTGGCATTACCACCCACGACCCAGAACTGCAGCGCGGCTTGGTGCCAGAAAACAAAGCCACCCGCGTTAAGAATTACGCGCTAAACCTGATGCATGAAGTCGGTGTTATAGCCCACTCCTGCGGTGTGAAAGAAGCCCGTGCCTTAACCCGCAGACACGTTTACTTAATAGACAATAACGGCAGCCCAGAACCCTTGACCGACCGCTACCCGGAAAAAACGCCAAAGCCGGAATACTTAATCGCCAGCACCGCAGACGACGACGTCGACATAGAGAGCCATACCCGCTCGGCCATTCCTATCACGGCGAGCAAAGACGCCCGACCACGCTAATTCACATCTTACTCTAGCGCCCAACCGAGGCCGTCGCTACACTAGCAGGTTGTTGATTTTCTATCTGCGTAGTCACTGCGGCGTCGCCTAAAGCGCCTACTGTTGGTTAAAACGGACTCAAATCGGTCATTTATGATGCATAAACTCCCTCATTTCGGCCGTTTTTGTCGGGGCGGCCTTCCGCTTGCATTGGCGTCCTCGAAAACGAAAATCAACAACCTGCTAGGCCTCCGTTTTTACATGAATGGCCGGAACAACCCCCTGTGAAAATTAGTCACTACGCTTTTGTTGCAGTCGCCGGCGCCAGCCTTACTCTCTCACTTGCTCCTTTTGATTGGTGGTGGACAGCCATCATCGTCATGGCCGCCCTCGCCGCCAGCTTGAACAACGCGACAGCTAAACAAGGATTCATGCTCGGCTGGAGCTTTGGCAGTGCCAGCTTCGCCACTGGCGTGTCGTGGGTTTACGTCGCCATGCACGATTTTGGCGGCACCTCCGTCGCGCTAGCCATACCTATGACGGCACTATTCTGCATAGGTTTGGGCCTAGTACCCGCACTATTTGCTTATATTTACTGCCGCTGGATTCGCGATGGTATCGCCGGTAAAACCTTGGGCTTTGCCGCAATGTGGGTGCTAGCGGAATGGCTGCGCGGCTGGATATTTACCGGCTTTCCCTGGCTTTATCTGGGCTATGGCCACCTACATACCGCTATGGCAGGATGGTCGCCAGTCATCGGTGTTTACGGCCTGAGTTTTTGGGTCGCGCTAAGCGGCGCAGCCATCGCCTTTAGCATTACCGCGCCCGCCCAATTAAAACGCCACGGCTATGCCACCATCGCCGCCTGCCTTGCCTTATTCGCCTTGGGTTTCTCACTGCAAAATCACGAATGGACCACCGCCGACGCTAAGCCGCCACTGCGCATAGGCGCCGTGCAATCCAATATTTCGCAGGAAAAAAAATGGGCCTACACCCAGTATTGGGCAACTTTAGAGCAATACGATCTGGCGTCTGAAGAACTGTGGCCAGATTCCGACCTAGTAATTTGGCCTGAAGCGGCCATCCCAACGCTTTATCACAACGCCCTGTCTTATTTCGAATACATCGCCGAACGCGCCGAGGCCAATAACAGCGCCCTTATTACCGGCGTACCCACCCGCACAAAAGAAGACATGCACAACTCGGTAATGGTCATCAGTGGCGGCGAAGGCATATACCACAAACAACGCCTTGTTCCCTTCGGCGAATACGTGCCGCTGGCCCACTATCTTCGCGGCCTCATCGCCTTCTTCGACCTCCCCATGTCGAGCTTTAAGCGCGGCGGCCCGGACCAAGGCCACCTGCAAGTCAAAGGCTGGCAGCTGGCACCCTCCATCTGCTACGAAATTGCGTATCCAGACTTAGTAGCCCAAAGCGCCCGCCACAGTGACCTGCTATTCACCATAAGCAACGACGCCTGGTTCGGTCGCTCCATTGGACCCGACCAGCACATGCAAATGGCGCAGATGCGCGCACTGGAAAACGGTCGCGAACTCATCCGCGTAACGAGTACAGGCATTACCGCCATTGTCGATCACCATGGCAATATCCGGACGCGTATTCCCTCGTTTACTGCCGGCAACTTAAAAGGCGTTGTTCACGCCCGGAATGGCACTACGCCGTTCACGCGTTATGGCTCAACGCCGATTATTGTTTTGTGTTTTGGATTAGTGATCTGCGCAAGGTTTTTACGCCGCTCGAATCCGGCGTGATCAAGGCGAATAGTTTTTAAGCTGGCAATTTATATATCCACTTTTATAGTGTTCTGTTGGCTTTTGTTTCGCCCTCGCTGGACGACTTAGTTATTCGGCACTACGTGCCTCACCCTTCGGGTCGCCAAAAAGCGGCGATCAATTAAAAAGCAAATTGTCTTTTCTCGGAAAAAGAAGTAAGCAAGAAATCCGCCCGCAATCACTCACCCTTCGGGTACCCTGTGCTTCTCAAAATCCAATGGGATCGCTGCGGAACTCGCCTTCGGCTCAGACAGTCCTCGCTCAAAACATCCCATTGAATTTATGCGATGCTCAGTGAGTTCAAAAGCGGGACTTAATGCGGCGTCACGTATTGGTATTAGACATAGAATGCCGTTTCACAAAGAGACTCTCAGCCTACACCAACTTCCCTTCAGCGCCGCTGAGCACTGCAGCAAGTAACGGATTAGAGCGAGAAACTGTTTGAGCCGCAGGCGAGTTTTTCTCGCGCCGTTTCTTGCGAAGCGCACAAGGGATCGATGGCGTCTTTTTGCCATCGACGGTGATGCAGGGTGCCCTTTTTCTTTGCCCACTTTCTTTTTGGGCAAGCAAAAAGAAAGTGGGTCGCCCAGCTGGGCGAAACAAGGGCTCCCAGTAAACTGATAAAACAAACCAAAGACCAGTATCTAAGCAAAGACAATCGCTTCGCTCATCCGGATACCCGATCGGTGTCGGGTATGACGAGTTACTAAAGAATGCTCCCCCCAAGAAAGCGCAAGAAGATATAGCTAATCACTAATTCGGCAAGCCTCGATTTTTAACTCAAACCGAATAAAACAGCCAATTCACCCGCGAATCAATGGGAGTATGGCTTCCACCGCTATGTTGGCGCCGCAGGCGCGAAAATAGACACTTATTCATAGCCCGCTTAGCTGTTAGAATAAGCGCCCTTAACTTATACACCCGCTGTACAGAGACCTGACACCGCCAATGGACCACCAATACGCCCCACGCGACATCGAAACCTGCGCTCAACAATTCTGGCAGGAGCAAAACAGCTTCGCCGCCGTTGAAGATACCAGCCGCGAAAAATATTACTGCCTGGCGATGTTCCCCTACCCCAGCGGCAAATTGCATATGGGTCATGTGCGCAACTACAGCATTGCCGATGTCATCTCGCGCTACCAGCGCATGCTGGGCAAGAACGTGTTGCAGCCTATGGGCTGGGATGCCTTTGGTTTACCGGCTGAAAACGCGGCGGTCAAAAACAAAACCGCACCGGCTAAGTGGACGGTTGAAAACATCGCCTATATGCGCGACCAGCTTAAGCAACTTGGTTTTGCCTATGACTGGCAGCGCGAGTTTGCCACTTGCAAGTCCGATTACTATCGCTGGGAACAGTGGTTCTTCACCCGTCTTTACGAAAAAGGCATGGTCTACAAAAAGACCTCGGCGGTGAACTGGTGCCCCGTCGACGAAACCGTGTTGGCCAATGAGCAGGTTATCGACGGCTGCTGCTGGCGCTGCGACACCCAGGTTCAGCGCAAAGAAATCCCCCAGTGGTTTATTAAAATCACCAGCTACGCAGATCAATTAGTGAATGATTTGGATCAGCTCGACGGCTGGCCAGAGCAAGTTAAGACCATGCAGCGCAATTGGATTGGCCGTTCACAGGGCGTGCAAATGCGCTTTGATCTGGACGCTCCTGTCGCGGGCATGGGCGGTTTTGAAGTCTACACAACCCGTCCAGATACCCTTATGGGTGTTACCTACGTGAGCCTAGCAGCAGAACACCCCATTGCCCTGGAGCTCGCCAAAAGTAATCCCGCGCTGGCCGCCTTCATCGACGAGTGCCGCAATAGCTCGGTCGCCGAGGCCGACATGGCGACCATGGAAAAGAAAGGCATGTTCACCGGCCTTGACGCTCGCCACCCGATAACCGGTGACGCTGTGCAGGTTTGGATCGCTAACTATGTGCTGATGGATTACGGCACCGGCGCGGTCATGGCGGTACCCGGCCACGATCAGCGCGATTACGAGTTCGCGAAAAAATACGACCTCGCTATCAACCAAGTTATCGCCCCCGAAAATGGCGACACCGTCAATTTGGAAGACGGCGCCTTCACCGACAAAGGTATATTGGTTAATTCAGCTGCCTTCGACGGACTAAATTTTGACGCGGCGTTTAAAGCGATTTCTGATGAACTCGTCGCGCAGGGTAAAGGTAAAGTCACGACCAATTACCGCCTTCGCGACTGGGGTGTTTCCCGCCAGCGTTACTGGGGCGCGCCAATCCCGATCTTTAATTTACCCGACGGCGGCGAAATTGCCGTGCCGGCTCACAAGCTCCCGATCCTGTTACCAGAAGACGTGGAAATGGACGGCGTGCAGTCGCCCATCAAGGCCGACCCGGAGTGGCGCAAAGACGAACTCGACGGCGTCGCGGTCGAGCGCGAAACCGATACCTTCGACACCTTTATGGAGTCCAGCTGGTACTACGCGCGTTTTACCTGTCCCGACTTTGAAGACGGCATGCTTGATCGCGACCGCGCGAACTACTGGCTGCCAGTAGACCAGTATGTCGGCGGTATTGAACACGCCATTCTTCATCTTTTATACGCGCGCTTCTTTCACAAATTAATGCGCGACGAAGGCCTGCTGGATTCTGACGAGCCGTTTAAGCAGCTACTCTGCCAAGGCATGGTCTTGAAAGACGGCAGCAAAATGTCCAAATCCAAGGGCAACACCGTTGACCCGCAAGCCTTAATTGAGCAATACGGTGCCGACACGGTGCGCCTATTTATTATGTTTGCCGCGCCACCAGAGCAAAGCCTTGAGTGGTCTGACAGCGCAGTAGAAGGTTCGCACCGGTTCTTAAAGCGCCTGTGGAAACTAGCCGCAACCCACCTAGAAGCCGGTTCAGCGCCAGCGCTAACACCAGAAAATCTGAGTGGCCCGCAGCAGGATTTACGCCGCAAAACTCATGAAACCATCGCCAAAGTCAGCGATGATTTCGGCCGCCGCCTGACCTTCAACACCGCAATTGCAGCAGTAATGGAACTGGTAAATGATGTCAGCCGCTTCCAGCGCCAAAGCGAACAATGCCTGGCCGTTGAGCGCGAAGCCATTGAAGCCACTGTGCGCCTGCTCGCCCCCATTGTGCCGCATATCAGCCACCAACTTTGGCTGAACCTGGGCCACAGCGATGCGGTTATCGATGCGCCTTGGCCGCAGGTAGATGAGTCTGCCCTGGTGCGTAACACCATTGAAATGGCGGTGCAGGTCAATGGTAAACTGCGTGCTACCATTGAAGTCGCGGCCGATGCAGATGGCGAGAGCATTAAAAAACTAGCCCGTGAGCAAGAGAATGTGCAGCGCTTTCTGACGGACTTAACCATCCGCAAAGAAATTTTGGTCCCCAAAAAACTGGTGAATATCGTTGCTAACTAAGCTGACACGTTTTTCGTTTATCGCTGCAGCCTGCTTAATACTGGCTGGCTGTGGCTTTGCTCTGCGCGGTGACAGCAGTATCGACGCCACGCTACAGCCAATTTACGTTGCCAGTGATCGCGAAAGCCAAGAGCTCAGCTCGTCGCTTAAACGCCAATTCGCCATAAACGATGTCGCAGTTAGCAAGCGCCGCAAAGACGCAAAATTAATAGTTATTGTTAAATTATTAGACGAAGAAAAGCGCAGTGTCGCCCTTGATCGCGAGGCCCGCGACGCCGAGTATGCGCTGTTTGAATCGGCCAGTATTGAACTGCAAAGCCCCGACGGCACGAATCTGCGCGGCCCACACACACTGCAGCAACGTCGCCTGATTGTGAATGACCCCGACAACCCCGTCGGCGAAGAAACCGAGTCCACTATAGTGCGCGCCGAAATGCGCGAGCAGTTGAGTATTCGTCTCGCTCGCCAGGTCGAATTCTGGTCTCATCAACTCCAAGACCAACCCTAATGCGGATTCGTTCGGAACAACTCACCGGACACCTCAGCAAGCAATTGCTGCCTGCCTATTTGATCACTGGCGACGAGCTACTTATTACCCAAGAGTGTTGCGACACCATTCGCCAGCACTGTCGCAAAGAAGGTATTAGCGAACGCGAAGTACTCAATGTTGATCGCAGCTTCGACTGGGCTCAACTGCTAGACTCCGGCCAATCCATGTCTTTATTTGGCGACCGCAAACTCATTGAGCTGCGAATTGGCGATAGCAAAATGGACCAAAAAAGCTCGGCGGCCCTGCAGGAATACCTGGGGCATGCCGACGGCAGTAATATTTTGCTAGTCAGTTGCGGCAAACTCGACAGCCGCAGCATGAACAGCAAATGGGTAAAAGCGCTCGACGCGGCCGGCGCAGTCATTCAAGTGTGGCCAATAGAGCGCCAACACCTGGATAACTGGATCATGCAGCGCATGCGCAAGATCGGCCTCAACGCCGACAGCGACGCAGTGCAACTGTTAGCTGATCGGGTTGAAGGCAATTTACTGGCCGCTGACCAAGAAATTTCTAAACTCAAAATACTGGCGGGCGAGCGCAGCATCACCGCCGACGTCGTCGCCAATGCGGTGGCGAGTAGCGCGCGCTACGATGTGTTTAAACTAATCGACACCGCACTGGCTGGCAATGCTGGTAACGCTCTGCAAATGCTTAATAGCTTGCAGGCTGAAGGGGGCGAAGACATCGCCATGCTCGGCGCGGTAACACGGGAAATTCGCACCCTGTATCAGTGCGCGCAGCAATTAGAACAGGGTGGCGGCATAGATCGCGTATTAGATGGCGCTCGGGTTTGGGACAAGCGCAAAAGTCTCTACAAAAATACCCTGCGCCGTTTGAAAAGCGCCCAGCTCGGCAAACTTCTGCAGCTTGCCACCCGTATAGACGCCGCCCAAAAAGGGCAAAGCAAAGAGAACGCAAGCATCCTCTTTGCTAACTTGGTGTCGCTGTTAGCCGGTCAAAAGCTCGCGGAAAAGCTTTAACCGACAGGTCGGCTTCAGCCGCCGATACCCTCCAAACCACCCGCCAAGCTACCAAATAAACCTTCCAAGGCCGACAGCGGCAAAGTACCCAAGCCCTGCAGTAAAGATGGCAACAATAACGTATCTAGGTCATAAGTCACTTCGCGAACAACAGCCAGCAACGCGGCGCTAATGAACTTTGGACCGAGGCCAATTGCATCACTTACTTCTGCGGGAGCGAATTCTTCAATTGGAATAACTTTCAGAAGTAGATTCGCTAATAAATCGTCGATGGTAGAGACCACAACTTGACCCAACTCGCTGGTACTCACATTGCCCGTTGCATCAATCACGCGTGTAACATCAAATAATAGCTCCGACAGTAAGCTTAGCGATCCGCCCACCACCGGCACGCTACCGCCCTCTTCCTCGATGCTATCAACGATGCCCTGTATGTTTGCCGCCAGCCTGGTCAAAGGATCTGTGAGGCCGCGCAGATCTGCACTAGCGGGATCGTCATCGCTACCCGTTTCACCGGTAAACTGCTCCAGTGCGGCGGCAAGCTGATCAAATGGCGCGGGTAAACCCTCGCTGCCAGCGTCGGGAATCGCATCCTGTAAACTTTGCAATGCATACAGCAAAGCCTGGCTCGCCCGCTCACCACCGGCCAGGGCCAACTCGGGGTTCTGCTCAGTCGCCGCGCCCTGCAAGCCGCTTAGCAGCGAATCGACTACTTCCAGCAGTGCATTGCCTGACTCACCTACCGCCGCGACTAGCCCCGCTAAATTTTCCTCTGGAATCGCCCCAGCCAAACTTGCAAAGCCATCGGCAAACTGGCTTTGCACCGGATCGAGATTGCCCTCTTGATCGTTAATATCAAACTCTGAGGCGCCATCTAAGGGGTTGGTAAAACCGTCGGTCTCCGGCAAACCCATCGCAACTTGCTGGTTTTGCTCACGGCGAAACGCAGGCTGGGGAGCGCTTAGCGAACCCAAGCCGAGGGCCGCGTCGTCAGGGTCAACCTGGTAGACTTCACCGACCATTTTGTCGCCCTTAATCTCGACCCAAACGAAACCGTAGCTGTCGCCCTTTTCATAGTAAACGGCATTGTCGTCACGGTTTTCCAAGCTTCGGGTTTTACTGGCCGCACCAGAGACAATAAAGCCGGTTTTTCCGCAAGATTCGACAGGCAATAACCACTGTAAATCGTGGTCGTGGCCAGCGAAAAAGAAATCCGCTTTATCGCATAGGGTTTCTTCTAAAAATGACTTATAGCGGCTACCCGCCAACACCGGTGCAATAAAACCGGGAATGCCGTCGTAGTTACCTGCATTGCCGTGGCTACCATTAGAAAGGTAAGGATGGTGGGCAAAGGCTATTCTCCATTTTGCTTTGCTGCTGGCCATAGCGGCCTTCAACCACTGCGCCTGAACCAAGCCGTAGTTGTTATACGAGTAGTTTTCATCGCTGTCAGGAAAGCCGCCCGCAATTTGATTTGAATCGACACCGAACAATTCCACTAATGGCGCGGACGCATCACCGCCTTGGGTAAACCGGTAATAACGCGCCGGCATTTTCCAGCGCGACGTCTGCCGAGGCTGCTCTGGGTGCAAGGCATCGCGGTAGTGATAATCGACCTGGAAATCACCATTGGAGTTATTAGCTCCATCGCCACCAAAGAAACCACTGTTGTCATGGTTTCCCAACACCATATAAAAAGGCAGATCGATGGGAGCAAACGGCAGTTCAAACTTTTCTTCAAACTGCGGATCAAGCTCAGAACTCACACCCGATTCGTAAATATTGTCACCGAGCCCCAGCACTAAATCACAGCCCTTAGCCGCGCACACCTTGGCAACGGCCTCGCCCACCGCATAAGCGCCAGCACTGCCGCTGCCGCTATCGCCGAGTAGAACTATTCGCACCACCGGTTCGGCGGCCTCATCGGGGGTTTCATCGGGAGTTTCATCCACTACCCCATCGTCTACTGGTGCTGATCGACTTGAAGACGAACCACCGCAAGCAGCCAAGGTCATGATCAAGGCAATTAGCAGGGGCGTGGCTAGTAATTTATCTCGATAGTTCATTACTTTTCTCTCAACTACTTATATGCGCCGTTAGTGTATAAGTGGCGCCATGTTAATCGCTATTCGCTCGGTCACACTTTGGGATATGACACCGGCGTGTCTTCGACGAGCCGGCTGCTACCGCTGTTCACCGCCAAGCGCTTCACCTTGCTAGATTCAACACCAGATTGCTCGGCCGAATCTATATTCTCCGCGTAATAGAACTCAGCCTGTGCACGCTGATGGGTAACGTCCATCAAAATAAAACCGTGATTCTTCAAGTCGGTATATTTCATATGGGGGTTAACCACCGGCAATACCGCAGAAACCAACTCCGCTGCACCATCAGGGAAACCCGGCGACGTTACGCTGGGCGCCACAAACTCAACTCCCAAGGGCTCATCAAGCACACCGCCGGTCAGCACCGCGCTACTTTTGTAAAGCTCGCTCGCCCAACTGGTATGAATATCACCGGTGAGTACGACCATATTACTGATAGCGTTGTCTTCAACAAAGTCGAGAATCTCTTCACGCTCCACCGGGTAGCCGTCCCACTGATCCATATTCACTGCAACCAAAGGACTAAAATCATTGGTCGGCACACCTGGCAATAAACGCTGAATTTCCAGTAACTGTAATTGGGCAAACATGACTTGCTGGCCAACAAACTTCCACTGCCCCTGCGCGGTCGCTAGCTTATTTTTGAACCACTCCTTCTGAGTTTGACCGAGTAAATCACGCGCATCACTACGCGCCGGATCAACCGGGTTCTCCAACTGTTTTACGCGCCCCTCCAGGCGGGTATCCAGCATAATAAAATCCGCTAAGTCGCCGTAGCGAAAGGCACGATAAATACTGTCTTCGCTCTCCGTTGGCGGGCGAATGGGCATCCATTCAAAGTAGGCCTGAATTGCCTGCGTTTTACGCGCCAACCACTCGCCTTCACCTTCGCTATGATTTTCTGCACCGTCTTTATAAGAATCATTGGCAGACTCATGATCATCCCAAATCGTAATAAAAGGATGGATTAAATGCGCTGCCTGCAAGTCGGCATCTTTACGATAATGGGCGTAGCGACGACGATAATCATCCAACACCAAAATCTCGTGAGGAGGATCTAGCAAGCGTGCCGGATTATCGCCGTATTCACCGTCACCGTACTCGTATATGTAATCGCCCAAATGCAGAACAAAATCGAGATCAGAGCGATTGGCGATCATACGGTATACAGAAAAATAACCATGGGGATAACTGCTACAAGAACACACTGCATAACGCAGACGCTCTGCGTATTGACCCGGCATGGGTAGCGTTTGCGCGCGACCTACCGGCGACTGCTGACTGCCAACGGAGAAGCGATACCAATAGCGCTGCTCGGATAACAAACCCGCCGCATCAAACTTAACCGTGTAATCGCGCTCGGCATTTGTCGTAAAGACTTCTGACAGCACGATCATGTCGAACTCCGGGTCTTCTGCCACTTCGCACAACACATTGATAGCGCCAGCAAATTCAGGCTCTGGCGTAACGCGGGTCCACAGAATCACCCGATCGTCTAAAGGGTCGCCGCTGGCAACGCCATGAATAAATGACACCTCGGTATCCGCTACTGGGGGATTAGACGACGACCCGCGAGATCCAGAGTTGCTGCTACCACCACAGGCTGTCAGAATTGGTACCGCAATAGACGCGGTGGTCATGGCGCGTAGAAAATGTCGTCGTTTCACGTAGAGCTCACTGCTACTGTCATCAAAAAGTAACAGTATGATAACTTTTCGGTGTTACAAATACATTTCAATAACAATTCATCAACATCGAGGGAGAAACACCCCAGCAATGAAAAAGCTTTGTATTCTAGTGACATGCGTCCTATTAGCGGCCTGCAGCAGCAAGCCAATTCCGTTTACGGATTATCTGGTCAAAAATTTACTGCGCGACAACCTCGAAGGAATGGCAAAACCGCCAATTTTCTCGGTCGAAGACATCACCGTAAAAACCCTCGAAAGCACTGAAACCACGGGTATAGCGACCGCTGATGTCAGACTGCGATTCCCTGAAGACTTCGATACGGTTGTGAGTCTGCGTAGACTGGAACCCTTCAACGTAGCCTATCTGCAATACAAAAGTAGCTTTGGCAAATTCACCGCCGGGGAAAGCCAGGTACACCACGCTGAATACCAATTTGAACGCCGCGACGGCAAGTGGTTTATCGTTGGCAGTCGCGCGATTGCCGCTCCAGAGATATTTCACGCAGCGGGTAGTCCAGCGACAAAAGAATAAATAACTCGTGAGATGAGCCGCGCGAGAACGCCAGGTCAGGCACCCAATACCGGAGCGCTCGGTCAAGGCGTTAACATCATCAAGCCGTTTGAACAGTAGCGCCGCTCCCACTATCTACTTGGCGAATTACATAACTCATTGAAATTAATAAAAAACGAGATATGATCAAGGGAAAGGGATACTTGGCAGAAATAAAGGGAATTAGTCTTCGTTTGGCCGACGCTCGCGAATAGCGAGGCCGCTACATCATTGAATTCCCTAGAAACTTTCAGTCACCGTAAAAGCCCGCTCCTTGATAAGGGGGCCAAAGTGATATAAGGCGCAAGTCGTCATAACAAAACTGTTAAGAATTTTTCAGCATCCGAGGAACCCCTATGAACGCAGCAGCATCAGGTAGCGGTACGTTTGGGAGAGACTGGATTTATCAATATAAGAGAATGTTGAGGTCTTTTAATAATCTCCCAGGTGTTAGGCCAAAAACTAACGTCTTTGATGCCGGTGAAATTGAAGACTCATTTATGCACTTCTATCAAGACGCTTACCACCTGAAAGATTGGCTGAAAAACGATGGAACCTCAGCGCCTGTTGTATCCGACATCGAAAACCATATAACCAACGATCAAAATTTGTCGCTTGCTGCGGATTTGGCAAATGGAACTAAACATGGAAAATTGTCCAGCACTCGAACTGGAGATATATCAACAAACATGCTTGAGCTGTCGTTCAGTGGCCCGGTTGATGGATTGGAGGCAAAAATAACTGTCAAGTCAGCCGCTAACAACATTGACGGGGTAAAACTCGCAAAAGATATAGTGGCTTCTTGGGATTCATACCTCCAAGCAAAAGGGCTCCAAGTATAGTGCAAAAATTCTTAACAAGGGCAGGCAATCCGACCCATTTTTCGTTTCGCTTCGCTCCACTACAAATGGTCGGTTGCTGCCGGCGTTAAATGCCTCAGATAGCACAACTTTGCTCAATTTGAAGTACCTGCATAAGTCTACCACTTGCCAATAATCCTGCAATTGTTGTAGTCATTTCAAATATTTCTATTTCTGAAAATTTATTTTTAAGCTTTGTAAAAAAAGCATCATCGATTCGTAAATGATCTTGAATAAATAATTCTGCATATTCAATACCAAGTTTTTCGCTAGCGTTTAATATTTCGCTTTGTTGCCAGTTAGTAACGGCCTCGTAAAACTCCTCATCAATGCCGGCGGATAACAGTTCTGGAAAACGAAATTGAAGGCATATTTGGCATTGGTTAATTTGAGCGACTCGCATCCTTATTGCTTCACGTACTCGAACGTTCAAACTTGACTTTGAGTATATTGCATCGGCCAACACGGCCATTGCGTTACCCATACTAGGCTGCAACCCTAGCAAGCGGATACTCTCCGGGTCATCACCTGCGGGTATATCTATACGTGCCATTATCTCACCCCATCCCTATAGTTACTTTAAGTAACTATTGTTTATCGTCTATGTTAACGTGTCAATAAGGCACTTTTTTGTTACCTAACTATAACTGGGAGACTCGTTGAGAATACGCTATGAAACCGCAACAAAATGGAACGCAAAATAGTATTTTTCCTGATAACGAAAACTGTTCAGTCCGCGATGTTTTATCCAAACTAACAAGCAAATGGCCAATGCTTATTTTATTTGCACTATTGGATGGGCCTGAAAGGTTTTCATCGCTACAACGAAGAATCGAGAATATATCGCGCCGCATGCTGACAATATCACTTAGACAATTAGAGCGTGACGGCTATATAAATCGTCAGGTTTACCCTGAGGTTCCGCCACGAGTGGAATATACGCTTACGAAAATGGGTAACACAGCTACGATTCCACTAATAGAATTGGTAAGTTGGGCTGAGAGAAATCACAATGAAATACGATCTTGTAGAGAAAAGTTTGATGCCGATAAATAGTTTTTCAGTATGTTAGTGTCTGTATTTAATACAGCCAAAGCAAAATACTGTTAATAGAAGCATTTAACCCGGTCACGACTAACATTCCATTAATGGTTTTAAGTTTTTACGCCTTCAAGCTTCGTACAACTAATACGTCTATGTAACACCCCACGTATCCGCACCCTGCGCGCGCAACGATGCCGTTTGCTATATCACCATTCCGCTATGGCTCGGCTGGCCGTCGCCTATCGGCAACGCAAGACAGATCGATAGCAACTCCTTGTAAAGGTAGACAACAGACTTCTTGCCCGCGTTCAGCAAGTCCCCGCTGACCTATAGCGGCGTATTGCCGTCGCTGTTTAGCTACGGTTTCGCCGCAAGACATCTACAAAAATAAATCAAAACAACATAATTCATTGAATATAAACATATTTTCCTAGTGGCACAGCTCTTGCCATAACTCCTTTAAAAAGCAGAAGAGCGGATGCCAACCACCGTCTACACAATGGCGGTGAACTACCCGCTCCGAATCATTACAAGGGGGTAAAATGCAAGCACATAAGAATCGACCCATCATTGTTCTAGGTGGTGACGGCTATCTAGGTTGGCCGCTTACACTGCGCTTAGCGCGCCGTAATCCCGACCAACTGATCATTTCAGTCGACAATTTACTGCGTCGAAAAATGGTCACAGACGTCGGCTCGGAAAGCTTGGTTCCCATCGCCAGCCCCACTGAGCGCCTAACGGCCGCTCGGCGGATTTACGGCGTAAATAATATCGAATTTAGAACCATGGAGGTAAATAGCGACGCCCTACCGACATTGATCCGCGAAGTGAATCCAATCGCCGTTTACCACCTCGCTCAGCAATGCTCCGCGCCATACTCTATGCACAGCAGCGAGAATGCACTATTCACCCTGCGTAATAATGAAGAAGGCAATATGCGCTTGCTGTGGGCTATTCGCGAGTTCGCAGCGGATTGCCACCTTATAAAGCTGGGCACGTTTGGCGAGTACGCCAAATCTGGTTTAGATATTGCTGAGGGCTATTTTCGTCCCACTTACAAAGGTAAAACCGCAACCCGAGACGTGCCTTACCCGCGCCAGTCAGACGATTTCTATCATGCATCAAAGATCAACGACACTAACTATATCTCCATCGCCTGCCGAAGCTGGGGCCTGCGTATCACCGACATTATGCAGTCAACTATATTTGGGGTGTGGACACCGGATATTGGCGAGCACGATGAGCTGCACACCCGACTCGACTATGACGAGTTTTTCGGCACGGTGGTAAATCGATTCTTGGCGCAAGCGGTGAGCAATACCCCGCTAACGGTTTACGGCAGCGGCCATCAGCGCACGGGCCTAATGTCATTAAACGACTCGATCACATCCCTGGCCTCGCTCTGGAAGGAGCCGCCTGCGCTAGGGGAGCATCGAGTCATCAATCACCTCACCGAAGACTCATTCAGCATCAATGAGCTGGCCGACTGTATCAAAGATCTGGGTAAGCAAGCTGGGCTAGACGTCAAGCTAGAACGCGGTGTGTACGATCCTCGCAGCGAGCAGGAGCCCGAAAAGCTGGCGTTCAGAGTCGAGCGTCACCACGTAGAGCAAATGGGTCAGCATGAAAGTTTGACATCAGTTGTCGCAACGACTCTCAAGCTTATGAAACGCTTTAAAAGCCGAATCAATACCGCGTTTTTTGCACCGCAAACCCAATGGCGTAAACAAGATGCGCCCCGCAATACCGTCGTTAATTTACCGGGCGGCAGAACCCCCTCACCAGACCGATTGGAAGATGATCTGGTGTGGGAAAACTTTCGCGCAGTACATTTTCCCTACCGCAATATCAATCTCAATCCAGGTACTTTGGGCAGCCCCTCGCAGGACGTGCTGGACAGCATCACCCATTTTCAATCAGCCGATGTAATGGCCTACCCCCTGCTGCAATATGGCAATGGTCGCAACGCCCTCTACCGAGCGGTGGATCTTGCCCGCGAACTCTGGCCAAGCCCAGAGCACCGCATGCATATCACGGGTAGCGCCTCGCAATGCTCAAATCTATTGGCGCTATCGTTCGCGCGACGTGCGGCAGCCTTAGGGCGGCCAATCAAAGTTCTAGCGACTGCTCACGAACATATCGGCGGTCTCGGCGCCTTTGAGAGCCTGCCGGAATTTGCAGTGCAATATTTGCCGACAGAGGCTCTGCAGTGCAAACAAAGCTTTAGCGATTTTATCGATGAATTTCAGCCCGACATCTGTTTCTTTTCTCATATCGCATACGACAGCGGTCAAGTATTTCCCATTGAAGACTGGGCCAAAATAAGCAAACAAAAATGCCCTGACTGTGACTTTATCGCGGACGTGTCGCAATCTCTCGGTCTGCTATCTCCACCCTTTTCCGGTGTGGATATTGTGTTTGGCAGCTGCCACAAATGGTTATTCGGCCCCCGCGGCACCGGCTTAATGTGGACCACAGCAGACTTCCAAAAACGCCTTGGCGGACTTTATTTCGCCGGCGACCCATTACTCAGCGACCCCGCCGCCGCTGGATTCTCTCCCGCGGGCGGTCAGGACTTTGCTGCGTTAGCGGGTGTTGCCACCGCGCTGCAATTGCACCAGCAAGTTGGCCGAACACGCACACGCCAACGCAGCCGCCACCTTGCCAGCAAATTCCGCAAAGGAGTTCACGCCGAGCTAGAAAGTCGCCAAATAGATCACAGCTTTCTGAGCACCGGCGACGGCGTTATTGGGGAGTCGGGCGTGTTAACTGTGCAGTTTGAACAATACGATCCCTATCCTTTATATCAGGCCATGAATGAACGCGGTGTGCACTGCAAATGCATTAAAGATCTGAGCAAGAGCGGGCAGCCTAGACAACTGCTTCGATTCGGCGTCCCCTACTACGAAACCGAGGCGCGCTTAGAAAAAGCCTTGTCAGTGATGAATCTCTGCCTGCAAAAAACCGCCGACACCAAAGCCAGAAAAACCGCAATACTAACCGGCGTGTAAAACCTAACCTGCAAACCTTAGCGGCGGTATTGCCACGCCAATACCGCCGCTAACTACCTGCCATTAACTACCTACCAATAGCGCTCAACACTTAAGCAACAAATACCCAGATGCCGGATACCGAAATGCTGGGAAGCGACGCTCAATACCTAACCATGCAACCTTCTTAACCAAGCACATAGCTGATGCCTTAACCCAGCGCAATGCCCTCTCCCACGACCAAGCAACTTACCCCTTCCAGCCCTTGTATTGCGGATATTGGTTTTCCCGGTATATTCGCGCGGTGTCGCGCACTGGGACAGGGTCGACCCCTTCCAGCGTTCTGCAACGCAATTGCCGGCCCCATAAAAAAAGGGGCGTCGGATTGGCGCCCCTTTTACGTATCGTTCTTATTTTTGCTAACTTAGGGCTAGGGCGACGTCGCTGCGACTTTCGCACCACCGCCAAACACATCGGCTGAGAACGGCAATGACCAGCGCGGTATACGCGCCGCAATGGGTGTGCCCGAGGTAATACCAAGCTCAAAGCTCTGACCATCCAAGAGACTTGCTTCCACCATTACCGCAGCTGAATCAAGGTCGTACTGATCACGGAACTGCGCCGGCACCGATTCCGTAGACGGATAAACCTTGTCAACCAGCAGCTTTATTGTTGAGCCATCCGCCTTGGCGGCCTCAAACACCATGCCCTTACTTACCCGGCCCTCGGCGGCGGGCGGAAAATACATATAAGCACTTAACTTATTTTTGTCGACCATCTCGACCGCAGTCTCACCGGCGCGCAGAACGTCACCCTTTGCGACTGGCACACGAGCAACCGTGCCGCTGATGGGCGCGCGCAAGTCCAAGCTACTCAGTTGATCCTGAATACTGCCGTGCAGGGACTTTAAGGCGGCGAGGCGGTCTGACAACACTGGCTCAGCCGCTTCCTTTTTATTGTTGCGCAAACTGCTTATCTGACTGCGCGCCGATTCCATCGCAGCTTTGACACGGACGTAATCTGACCACGTTTTATTGTGCTGATTCTGCAGGGTATTCAAGTTCCCTCGCTGCGACGCTCCAGCGTGCACGAGCTCAGTCAGGGCCTCTATCTGCAAGGTCTCTTGATAGTACTGAGATTCGAGAAAATCCTTTTCCGCCTGCAGCGACGTCAGCTCTGCGTGTAATTGAGAGATGCTGCCATCATTGCGCACACTGTCCTGCGCAAGATCACTTTGGATACGAGCGATTTCCGCTTCGTTCTTAGCCAGCGACTGAATCAGCGCAGGAGAACTCAGCTTCGCCAGCAGCTGCCCCTCTTCAACCTGATCAGAAGGACTAACCAATATGTCTTGAATTGATACGGTATCGGTAGCCGATACGGTGTACTGCTTGCCGCTGATAATGCCGTCAGCCTGAAACCAAAATATCTGCTGAAATCCAAAATTTAGCATTGCCGCAAGCAGACCGAGAATAATGACAAAGTATATCCAACGGCCCCACTGGGGCTTCTTCGCCACTGCCACTTCCAGCGGCGGCGATTGCACCGGGCGCGCCGCACTATGCCACTGACGCCAGGGCCGAGCCTCTACACTGCTGGCAGGGCTGGCCGTTTTTGCGAGTTGCTGATTAGGACGCGATGGCAAATTACCGCGACCTTGTTTATCCCGGGAAATATCGTATTGCGATGAATTATTTACCATGGGTCATAGATCCTAGATTGTTTTTGAACGTCGGGAGGTACGTAGGGCTCACGATAGGAAGTGCGAAAAAAGAATTCGTCTAAGTACGCTAATAGACGCACCGTCCTCAGGTAGAAGCCCATGAAAAATCCGTACAAAGGCACATAGGGAAACAGCGCCAATTCCAGCTTCGGGCGCTCGCTCAACGCCAGTGCGACCAGGTAATGAAGGTAGTTAATAGCTGTGTAGAGAAGCGTGACGAAGAACATTAGCGGCCAGAAGATACTCTGGTGCTCGCTGTGCAGCCAGACCAGATAGAACGGAATTGTGACCGTCAGCACCAACTGAAACACAACATCATCCAGCATCGGTAACAAATTTCTAACAGAAAATTTTTGCCGCAATGGATTAAACAGCCAACCGTACTTACGAATCTGAAAGCGAACCATACTGCGATTCCAGCGCAGCTGCTGACGATAATAAGTCCACCACGCATCTGGCGCGTCAGTCATGCACATGGCCTTGGGCGCAAAGGCAACATCGCCACCCGCTAAACGAGTTTTAATAGTGACGTCGCCATCCTCACCGGGGCCAGTGTCCCAGCCACCCGTCGCAAGCAGTGCCGAGCGGCGCAGAGCGCCGAACGCACCAGAAACGATGAATAAAATCCCGAGCATGGCGGAAGCGCGGCGGCCCACGCCAATACTTAAAATATATTGCAGTGCCTGTAAACGCGTCAGTAAATTCGACGGGGCGTTGCGCACCCTCAAATTACCAGCGACCGCAAACACCTTCGGCCGGTAAAACTCAACTAGCAAGTGCCAAATCGAATCACTATCAAAAGTTGAATCTGCATCGCAGATAACAACATATTCGCCGCGCGCCGCCTGAAGGGCGAAGTTAGACGCCGACGATTTCCCACCCCGCATACGATGATTAAAAAACCGAATCCAACCCTTAGCCGCGAGCCGCCGACCCACGGCATCCATGCCGTCAGTCGAGCCGTCGCTGACGACAATAATTTCGAAATTTGGGTAGCTTTGCTCACGCAGTGCTAACACCGTAGTTTCCAGCGTTTCACACTCATTGAAACCCGGCAACAATACCGACACCAATGGCGGCTGCAGCTCAAGCTGACGGCGAAACGCAACTTTGGCGCGGGACTCAGGCATCGCGGCCTGAAACAACACCACCAATTCCGTCAACAGGTAGCGAGGTATCGACAGCAGTAAAAACGGCCAGAGCATAAGAAATAAATCCGCTGGCGGCATACTCATAAATATTTGAATACTGCGACTCATAAACGCAGTGATGCTCGCTATCACATCGTACATGTCAGCGCTCCCGCGAGACGAAGCTTTCAGTGCGCAGGTTTGTCATCGCATTGCCGCCATAGAATACGCTTGCCTTCCGTCAATTCCGGTAATCATTAACGTCACACCGAGACGCTGCGCCGCATAGGCTTCAAGCTCTTCACTATCGAGGAAGTCCGCGCCGTCTTCCGGCATCAAAATTAAAAACTCATTGTCACCGGTGTTAACGATAACGTCTTGGTCGCGAAGCATCTCCCGCATGACACTGCGTATCTCACCAAAAATACCGCTATCGAGTGTACTTTCTGTCAGCCCGGAATCGACAATAACGGCACGTAGCACCGTCATCGAACGACCATTTTTAGCTGCGATATCCATCACCCGCTTAGCCAGCTCCTCTGCATACATTGCTGACAAGCCGACGCTCTCAGAATCGGGACCGGCTATTGCCGCCGCCGGATTCCAGTTACCGCGGGCGGCCACATTGGCACCCGTAGATGAAATACTGTAAGCACAAATTTTTACCGAGTGGAGTTCTGCCGGAGAGTGGTAACTATTGCAGTCTGCACACCACGCTGCCAACACCGGCTCAGAGGCCCAAAAATGACACTCGCCACACACCGTAAAACGACCTGGGCGATTGTATTCCACCCCGATGTGCCGAATACCGCCGTGACATTTAGGACACTGCCGCTGACCGTCAACTACAAACGCTGACTCTGGCGCGACATGGCCGCAGCGAAAATGGTGAATGGATTCTTCGGTGGTCAGATTAGTAGTATGGCACTCGGGGCATAACTCTTTCACCGCGACCCGAAAACTTTCACAATCTGGGCAGGTAAATAATTTGTCGATATGCTGCGACTCCAGTAATCCGCGTTCGGCAAGATCTTGCAAGATGTCGCGGGTATCGTAGGTCGGCATATTCAGCAGTGATTCCGCAAGCGAAAATCGGTAGGCAATATTACTGCGCGCATCGACGATAGGCTCGATGGCACGACGGCGGGAATACAGAAACTGCATCATCGTCATTGCGGTATCCTGCGGGGCCAATTTTAGTTGGCGCAAATGCATCGCCAAGGTTTCTAGCATCACCGCTGTATCTTGCAACTCCTCCAATCCCGGACGAGGAGGCAAAACGATATCGGCAAGTCGATCGATCTCGGGTTCGAGATAATCGGCGTTGATCCCCACAATGGCGATGGGCCGCAATGCCGATTGCGGTTGCGCCCGCTGCTCGCGCAAATACGACAGGATTTTCTGCTGATCATAACCAATGATCACCAGCGGCAATTGCGCCAGCGGCACTCCGTCTTTATCCTCCAGCGGCTCGCCCAGTACTGATCGCACCGCGAATGCCTCATCGGTGCCGCGCTCAAACTCCCAGAGTTCCAAGACTTCATATTGTTTAAGCGCGCTTTTTTTGGCGCCACTACCTTTACCTTCCAGAACTTTTACCATGTCAAAACCTTATCGAATTAGCATGAATTCAAATTTCACTGCTACCGCACGACGATAGAGGTGCGCAAAGTGAATGACTGATTTCGGGATTGGTCGGCATAGCTTCTTGGATGATATATTCCGGATCAATCAAGCCCCACGTCAGTACATTTTTCATCCACTCAGCCCGCTGCTCCCATGTTTTTGCAACACTGACCCAGAATTTTGCCGACTGAATTTCCACCTCCCACGGTTCTGGTGCCCGACCAGACTGAGGCGACGCGGCACGGCGCTCCATTGTCTCTAGCAAACGAGCTTGCTGACGCAGGTCTTCTTGCGCCTGATTAAGAACAGCCAGCGACCGCGACCATTCATCGCGCAGATCGACCAGCGAGTCCTGCGAGCTGCGAATGGCTGCCTGTGCGTCAAATTGGGCAGCGCGTGCCTGTAATTCAGCGGCTTTACGTTTATGACTATCGCGACTACCCAAGGGTAAAACCATTGTCGCACCATACTGGGTCCCCTCTTCTGTCGCGCCGATATCACCGACTTCCTGCACTACATAGCCACCGTGCACTGAAAATTCAAAACCGTTGCCACGCAAGCTTCGCGCTTGATGCTGAAATGCGCGGGCCTTTGACTGAAGGCTTTTTGTGCCAGGGTTTTTTAGCGCAATTTGATAAATACGATCGGCGTCTGGCGGTGTTGACGGCAGCGATAAAAAATAGGGAGGCAGATTCGGAACGTCCGGAATAAGTGGAGAGATTGCTTTTAAATTATTACTAATCGAACTTTTAAGTATGATCGCCTCGGCTACATTACTCGGAGTCGCCTTAGTTATCTCTGGCATTCCCGCGTCTTCAGAAATCTTCAGCTTACGATTTGCACTGTCAATTTTGACCAATGCATTCTTCAAGGCTTCCCGACGAAATTTCAAAGACCACACGGTGACAGTGTCCTCCAACAACCGTGAGGAGGACGCTACCGCGGCGAGCTCCAACTCGTATTCAACTTGCTGTGCGGTCGCCTCCGCGCTATCTATTTTGGCACCACGTCGCGCCAGAAGATGCATTAAGTCCAATGACAGACGCGCCTCTGAATACTCTTCAAGACTAGTGAACGAACCGCTATTTTGCGCTCCTCCGCCGCCAGGATAGCGGGTGTGAGATGCACTTAAAGACAAACCCAAATCCCCCCTCTCCGCATGGGAGTTTTCGCGCTCCGCCTCAAGCCTTACCGAACCAGCTTCAATCTCAGGCGATTTCTGGGCTACGCGTTTCAGCTCACTGAGAAATACCAGCCACATCGCGCCGGGTTGATTGGCCATTTGCTGACTGGAAATACCCGCCGCTTTCGCCGCATCTGCGCGAAACACATCTTGCTCAGTTGCGGTATCCACACCTTGTTCGGCCGACTGTGTAGACACATCGTTAGGCTGTGCATGCAGAGTACAGGCAGAGCTGAGAGCAAACGCAAGCAGGGCCTTCGGCAGAAGCGACGTGGCGCTTCCACCACCCACAGAATGTCGAATATTTGTTAGCCTCAAGATATTTTGCATTTGGTTTTCCACCAAGTACTCCTTACTTTTTGTTAAAAATTTATGCTTATAAACACCACGCCAACCCCTGCGCGGCACCTTGCGCAACAGCGTCGCGAAATACACCGAATTCCCTCATGACAAGTCAGTATCGCTTCACCGGCATTCGCTCTGGTGGCAAGTTGTATGCCATCGCGCTGAAACCACCGCGCGACGAGGACTGTGTGAAATCTCTTTAGCGCGACTGGAAAACTGGAGGTTTTTTTATTATTTTTATGTTGCTCACAGGCAACAGGCCATCCACCCGAAACCTGCATACCGCCTAAAACAAAGGGTTTTAGGGCGTCGCTGTGCAGCGACAAAATGCCAATCCCGACCGAAAATACAAATCTCAATTAGCCGCAATGTCGGTATATTTACGCTACACGTCTCACTAATTCACAAAAATTGAACTTTTTTCTAGCCCGAAAATTGCATAGCGACAGTAGCTACATTTTATACAGCGTAATTCCGCAGTTCCCCGCGAGGTTCTACCAGTAGGAAGAGACGCGTGTTTTGTTCTATAAAAATAGGATTTAAAATTTGTGAATAAACCAACAAACACCGGCGGCGCGAACGCACTTGTCAACAGTCATGACTCCGGTTATCCAGTTAGCATTGGGGAGCTTCGTCAGGCAATAGCGATGGAAATTCGCAGCCTAGAATTTCGCAGCGCAACTATCCACCATCAAATGCGCGGCTCAAAAGCCAGGACATCAAATCAATACAAAGGCAGTACAAACAGAAGTAAAAGCGGAAGTGCTAACGAAAGTGCAAGAGAGGGAGCACCCGTAGAAAAATACGATTTTCCCGTCATCTCCAATGCCGACCCTGCGCTCCAAGCGCGGCTGCAAAGAAATTATTTGCTCGCGAAGCAAAAACTAAACGAACTGACAAATAAGATAACTCGTCACGAGAAAAGCCTACAGCAACATCACGTAGTTGTTCGAATATTTATGCACGCATTTGTAAATCGTGATTACGGCCTTGAACTAATACACCAAAAGGTTCGCGCCGAGCGCCAACTGAATCGCGCTATCGCCGCGATTGAAACCGTCAGTGTTACCTTCAAGCAACAACGTGGTCAGAGACGAGAACGGGAATTTAAAAATAATAATAAAGGCAATCAAGTATCTCAGCTAGAAGAGCGCAAACTATCGATAATCCTGAGCTTCTTAACCTCAGAGCTGGCCGCGCGTCGCGAACTCCAAAACCTATTGGTGGGCGTCGCCAATGACGCCGTGGTTCACGTTCCCAGCCCAGATCTGGATGCGACTATTCGCCATCCCAGCCTTCACCGAGATATTGTGTCGCTAAAAAAACAAGGCAAGTTGCGATTGCTTCGCGCCCACTAGGAATCTCACTCTCAGGAAATTTAAAGCAAGTAAGCGAGTATTAAATCCATCAGGAACGCAGCTAACGTGTTGTGTTGTAACAACAGAAATTAGATTGCAAGCGCAGCCCAAATCAATCCCACCACCGCAACACCGAGCAAACATGCGCGGTTGCGACCATGGCACAGGATTTGCCTTTTCGACAATCAAGACGCTGGCGATGTTGTGATAAGCACAAGATGCCAGCATTGCGATTAAAGATACGGAGCTTAAGATAAATATGTGTGGACTAATGGCAGCAATCGCCCAGCGCGATATCGTTCCCCTCCTCATAGACGGCTTGCGCAGCCTTGAGTACCGAGGCTATGACTCTGCAGGCGTAGCCACGCTTGGCTGCGATGGCTTAATTAAAGAACGCACCGTAGGCAAAGTTGAGGCACTCGCTAGCCGCCTGGCCGCTACCGGCATGTCCGGCACAATGGGGATAGGCCATACGCGCTGGGCCACCCACGGCAGACCCGATGAGCTTAACGCGCACCCCCATGTCTCGACAGGTATGGTCGCTGTAGTTCACAACGGCATTATTGAGAATCATGAAAGCTTGAAGGCGACGCTGATTGAGCACGGCTACGTGTTTGAGTCAGAGACCGACACCGAAGTGATCGCCCACCGTATTCACTTTCACCTGCAACATAGCTCGTCACTATTACGCGCTGTACGAACTACCTGCGCCGAGCTGCAGGGGGCGTTTTCTATCGCCGCCATGTCCACCGGCGACCCTGAAAAAATTGTGGTGGCACGCAGTGGCAGTCCGCTGGTAATCGGAATAGGCAAAGATGAAAATTTTGTCGCGTCCGACGCCAATGCGCTATTGGCAGT
This sequence comes from uncultured Zhongshania sp., assembly GCF_963975605.1. NCBI lineage: Bacteria > Pseudomonadati > Pseudomonadota > Gammaproteobacteria > Cellvibrionales > Spongiibacteraceae > Zhongshania > uncultured Zhongshania sp. Next base: position 137,623 of record NZ_CAXBHN010000004.1, read on the forward strand.
TACTCGCCAATTAATCTACTTAGAAGAAGGCGATGTTGCGGAAATCACTAGTTCGGCCGTCGCCGTCACCGACAGCAGCGGCCAGTATGTCACTCGCCAAGCACAACGATCAGAGTACTCACGTCACGATGTTGGCAAAGGCCGCTACCCGCACTATATGCTCAAGGAGATTTTTGAGCAAAGCCGCGCCGTATCCGATGCCCTTGCGCCAGCGCTTGGCGAAGAACACATTTTGGGGACGGCATTTGGCGACAGCGCGGAAGCCTTGCTGGCGGATATTGAAAACGTACAGATTATCGCCTGCGGCACGAGCTATCACGCGGGGCTCATCGGCTCCTACCTTATTGAGGGGATGGCCAAACTACCCTGTCGAGTGGAGCAGGCGAGCGAATACCGCTATCGAGACCCCATAGTGCCCGCAAAAACACTTTGCATTGCACTTTCACAATCCGGCGAAACCGCTGACACACTCGCCGCCGTTCGCTTTGCCCGCAGCAAGGGATACGCCGCCGCCCTGTCAATCTGCAACGTCGCCGACAGCTCCCTGACACGGGAGTCCGAATTAAGCTTTATGACCCGAGCCGGCCCAGAGATTGGGGTCGCGTCGACTAAATCTTTCACCACCCAATTAGCGGCACTCAAGTGTTTGGCTATTGTCTTGGCGCGTCGAAAGATGTCCGACCCACGCGACGAGGCGGGCTTAGTTGCGGCGCTGCACACCCTGACCAAAGCAATCGATGAGGTGCTGCAGCTTGACGACACAATCCGCGATCACTCTCAGCATTTAGCGCAATTCGATCACGCGCTATTCCTCGGCCGCGGAGCCATGTACCCCGTTGCTATGGAGGGCGCACTCAAGCTCAAAGAAATCTCCTACATTCACGCCGAGGCCTACCCAGCAGGCGAGCTAAAGCATGGGCCACTGGCCCTGGTAGATCCACAAATGCCGGTCATCGCACTGGTTCCCAACGATAGCGTGCTGGGAAAAATGCGCAGTAATTTAGAAGAAGTGCGCGCCCGTGACGGACGTTTAACTATTTTTGCCGATCCCAATTGCGGTCTAAAAAGTGACGATCACTGCACGGTAATTACCCTGCCCAAAGTCGACTCCTTGATTGCACCACTGATCTACTCAATTCCCCTGCAACTGCTTGCCTATCATGTCGCAGTTGCGCGGGGAACCAATGTCGATCAGCCCCGCAATTTAGCCAAATCCGTCACAGTCGAGTGATATATGAGCGGATTTATCGCAAACCATAATCTACCCAATGGGCTATTTATGTTTGATGTAGTTGTATTGGCGGCCGGCAAAGGCAGCCGAATGAAATCTATAACCCCTAAAGTTCTGCACCCAATAGCGGGTAAGCCGATGCTGAAGTGGGCAACTGAGGCCGCTAAAACTAGCGGCGCAAAGACAGTGCACCTCGTACTGGGCTTTGGCCGCGAACAAATCATTCCAGCGCTGCACGATATTGATTTGCAGCTTGCTTTTCAGGACGAACAGCTCGGTACTGGACATGCTGTGGCGCAGGCCTTAACACATGTTTCCAACTGTGATGTCGTAGTTATCACTTACGGCGATGTGCCTTTGCTTAAGCCTGAAACCATTCAAAAAATGGCGAATTTGGCCGCTGACGGGTCACTGGCAATCTTGACCGAATTCCTCAGCGAGCCCGCCGGCTATGGCCGTATTATTCGAGACAATGGATTTATTAAAGCTATCGTGGAAGACAAGGATGCCTCGGAGCAGCAAAAGCAAATCACTGAAATTAATACTGGGGTATTGGCCGCGCCAACATCGTTATTACAACAATGGCTACCGCGCTTATCAGCCAACAATGCGCAGGGAGAATATTATTTAACCGATATTGTGGCGATGGCTGAAGCAGACGGTATACCCATTCAAGCGGCGCACCCGACAAATAGTATTGAGACTCGCGGTGTAAATAGTCGCCTACAGCTGGCGACTTTAGAGCGAGACTACCAACTTAATTCAGCCCATCAATTTTTAGATGCCGGCGTTGGGATTATAGATCCCGCGCGGTTTGACGTGCGGGGTGATTTGCAAGTTTCACAAGACGTCAGCATTGATGTGAACTGTATTTTTGAAGGTCGCGTGGTTATTGAAGCCGGTGTTTCAATCGGTCCAAATTGCTTAATTAAAAATAGCCATATCGGTCGTCAATGCAGAATAGAAGCTAACTCTATCGTAGAAGACAGCATCATGGACGAGGCCTGCACCGTAGGTCCGTTTGCTCGACTGCGCCCCGGAACACGTCTTGCGAACCGCGTAAAAGTAGGAAATTTTGTTGAAACTAAAAAAGTATCTGTGGGCGTCGGGTCAAAAATAAATCATTTGAGTTACGTGGGTGACGCAATCATCGGCGAGCGTGTCAACGTCGGCGCAGGAGCCATTACTTGCAACTACGACGGCGTGAATAAACATATTACCGAGATTGGCGACGGTGCGTTTATCGGCTCGAATTGCGCTTTAGTTGCGCCGGTAAAAATTAGTCGACGGGTAACGGTCGGCGCCGGATCAGTGCTTACCGAAGATGTGCAAGAAGATAGTTTAGCGCTGGCGCGTGGCCGTCAACGAAATATCAAAAATTGGGTTAGCCCAGCCAAAAAACTGAGTGTATGACCAACAAAAAACAAAGGTGACAACGATGGCAATATTTGGAACAGATGGCGTGCGTGGCAAAGTTGGGGAGTATCCGATCACGCCAGATTTTGCATTGCATTTGGGGTGGGCGGCAGGTTGCGTCTTATCTAAAAACGGAGCCAAGCGAGTAGTGGTGGGAAAAGATACTCGCAACTCCGGTTATATGCTCGAATCGGCGATTCAGGCGGGCTTATCTGCAGCGGGAGTAGATGTCTTACTAACCGGCCCGCTGCCAACACCAGCTATCGCCTATTTAACAAATACCTACCGCGCATCGGCCGGCGTGGTCATTAGCGCGTCTCACAATCCCTATTACGATAATGGCATTAAGTTTTTTTGTGCTAAAGGTGAAAAACTTTCAGACGCGGTGCAAGCCGAAATCGAAGAGATGCTTGGCAAAACAGTAACCGGCGTCGCACCAGAAAAACTAGGTAAAGCTTATCGTATGGATGACGCAACGGGGCGCTATATCGAATTTTGCAAATCCACCTTTGGAAATAATCTAACGCTATCGGGCCTTAAAATAGTTGTTGATGCCGCGCATGGCGCCGCCTATAAATCTCTGCCCGCGGTGATTAGTGAACTAGGCGCAAGTGTTACGACAATTGGCGTCGACCCCAACGGACTGAACATCAATGAGCGCTGCGGTGCAACCGATGTCACTCAACTTGCCGATACCGTGCTCGCGGAAGGCGCCGACCTCGGGCTCGCGGTCGATGGGGATGGTGATCGTATTATTTTTGTTGATCATACTGGCGCGGTGCGCGACGGCGACCACTTGTTATACGTGATCGCAAAACATAAGGCGTCGCGAGATCTGATGAGCGGTGGGGTTGTTGGCACCTACATGAGCAATATTGGCTTGGAAAAAGCCTTCTCCGACATTGGCATCCCCTTTTGCCGCGCCAAGGTGGGTGACCGCTATGTGATGGAGAAAATGAAAGCGAGAGAGTGGCAGCTCGGCGGCGAGCCGTCAGGCCATATTATATGCAGAGACAAAATATCGACCGGCGACGGTATCATCGCTGCACTACAAGTTCTTGAGGCAGTAGTGGGGCAGGAAAAGAGCTTGCACGAGCTGTGTTCCGAATGGACCGCTTTCCCGCAAACGCTACTCAATGTCGGCGTGATTAACAAAACAATATCAGCGCTTGATCACGCAGCGGTGACGGACGCCGTTAAAAAAGCCGAAGGTGCCTTAGCGACGCATACCGATACACCAATGGGGCGTGTGCTGTTAAGAGCATCGGGCACCGAACCGCTTATTAGGGTAATGGTCGAGGCCCAAAGCGCGGAGCTGTCAAAATTTTGGGCCGATGAAATTGCAGGTGCGGTACAAAATGTTGCCTAACATATCTTCTAACGACGTGCGCCGCCGCACACTCGTTCGTTCCGCCATCGGAGCCGCACTATTAGTCAGTGCTGGCGCCTGTCAGGTAGCAACCGCGAGCCCGCCAAAAGCCAATTCGGCTTGGGTTTACGATGTTCTGAATCGTCCCGGCAAAGAGCGAACATTCAAGCCGGGACTGTTCGCAAAAGATATCAACGACTATAACAGCCTAGCCAAGAGCGATAGCAAAATAAGCAGTATCTACAGCTATTTTGGCAGCATGGAATTGTATTGCCCCGGCCAAGGGACTGCATATTGCCCGATCTCGAAAATGATTCTCAGCGAAGCCAGCGGCGCTGGCGAGCGTAAACCAGGTGCGCCACGCAGCGAAACCCTAAGCCGATATCATCAGGATATTGACGCCAGTGAACAGCACCCCACCACCGTCGAAGCGGTGATTGACGGAGTCGTTAACGCCCACTACGCCGGGAGCCTGCGCGGATTTAACGAACTGTCCCAAAGTGCTGCCGAGGCATTTGCCGACAAAATCACCGAGCGCGTGTGCAGCGACCCGGATATCGACGGCGTACAGTTTGACCTGGAGCCCTTCAATGTAAACAAGCAAAACGGCCAGTACTTTTTTTACAAGCGCATCGCAAATAATTTCGCAGCGGCTACTGACGCTGGCAAAGACTGCGCCAATGAAGATCACCCGACCGGCCGCTATTTCTCGGTATTTGCCGCTGCCCGGCACCTTCAACCCGGCACCCCTGGCGCAGAGAACCTGCAAGACATTATGCACACTCAGGGCAACGCCTATATGATCGCCCCGCTGTACGATCTGGCTGCAACACCACTGGGACAGCAGACCGGTGTCGCGAACTACCGCCAACAAGTTCAGACCCAAACTGCGCAACTGGCGCAATGGGCCAATGAAGCGCAGGTGTACTACAAATTTGGCGTTCCGGCAGCGGCTTCAGTACACGAGTTCGCTGGGTGTAACGGCAAAGCATGTCGCCAGGTAGCAACTGAGTCGATATCGCAGCTTGACTACCTGAATGCGGCGATCGAGGCGATCAATAACAGCGGTGCGCGCGGTCAACTCTACTACTTAGGCACCGCAATATGGGCGTGGAGTCAGGCGATTGTCCACGGCGGCGCCCAATTCTCGCCCGCATCGCCGCCTGCCGATGTCATTCATTACTTACAACAAAACCTCTGAAACACGCCACCACGGCCGCTTGGATCGTTTTATCAATTTCGGTGTCGATTAAGGTACTCGGTGATAAGGCCCCGTGAGTGATTACGCGAATAATGGGGCAAGAGAGCGACGGGGCGCATCGATCAATGATTAATTTTCACCCTCCAGAAAAAAGTCAAAAAGGGTCTAAAAAGCGCCGCTCGTGGGCACTAAAGCGGTCCTTGATAGCTTTTCGCAGAAAGCTCAATGTCAAAAACCTCCGCTTTCTGGTGCCTCGCACTGTTGCTCAGCAGGTGGGCCTCAGCTTTGCTGTTATTGTTATGCCGCTGGTACTGGCACTGATCGTAGCGTCTGTGTATGTGGACAACGCCATGAAAGAGAGTCAGAAGGCAATTCTGCTGTCTACCGAAGGTGTCCGGCACAGCCTGACCTTAGCAAACACCTTGCGTGATATGGAGCGCAGCGCCCGCGTTTATCAAGTGATGGGCGACGAGCGCTTGCTGGCAACCTATGAACGCCTCAGAGCGGAACTGATTTACACCATTAAACAGCTGTATAAGCTCGACATCGAGACCGGTCAAATATCCCCGATTAGCTACTTATTGAACAAAGAGCAAAGTATTCACAGCGCGCTATCCGGTCTGCCAGCGGGATCTCCGGAGACTAGCGCTGCCATCGAAAATTTCACTGATCTGCGCAAAATCACAGACACCCTGATTCAAACCAGCAGTATGACCGTCGAAACCAAAGTGAATGCAATGAAACAAGCCGGCGCAACAGCGCGAGCAGCATTGCTCGTGGAGGCCGCTGCCGCCATTGTGGTCGCACTGTTTCTCGCACTGATGGTAATACCACGCATTTTTAATTACGCCAGAGCACTCGATCGCAGTATCCACCAGCTTGGGGTCGGTAATCTCAAACAAAAGATTAGTCTTAAAGGCCCACGCGACATTCGCGAGTTAGGCGCTCGTTTAGAATGGCTGCGGGAACAGTTAAACCTCTTAGAATCCCAGAAGCAGCATTTTCTCCAGCACGTGTCTCATGAGCTAAAAACTCCGCTGTCGAGTATCCGCGAAGGCGCCTGCCTGCTATCTGATGATGTTGCCGGGGTGCTAAACAAAGAGCAGCGAGAAATAATTGAGATCTTGCAACGAAATTGTGGGCATTTGCAGCGACAGATCGAAGGTTTGCTGGAATTCAGCGCAAATATGCAGCCATTTCAACCAAAACATCAGCAGCGAGCTCGACTCGACGAGCAAATTTTTGCGATCACTACGGAACATACACTACAGATTCGTGCCAAAGCATTGCGTGTCACAACAGAACTGGAACCGCTGGTAATTTTTGAAGACACAACGCAGATCAATACCGTATTAGACAATTTGATCTCCAACGCGGTGAAATTTACCACGCCGGGAGGAGGCATTTCGATAAAGGCATATAAAGATCGCAATAACGCCGTTGTCGAAGTGGAAAATGAAGGTCCAGGTATTGCTGTACACGAGCACGACCGTATTTTCGATGCCTTCTATAAAATTAGCGTCCCACACCGACCTTCCGAGGAGGGCAGCGGACTGGGCCTCTCGATTGCAAAACTTTATGCCAAATCCCACGGAGGAGATATTGAAGTTGCGGAAAGTCAGATTGGGGCACTTTTTCGGCTTACCCTACCAATGGAGGCCGCGGCACCCTAAGGGTGCCAAACTATTGGTGCTTTTTATTTTGATGATGGGCGGCCTATCAGCCTGCAGCACAATCGCGCTGAACAACGGCACCAAAAGCACCAGTGCTAAATACTTTAGCCGCTCGGAATCGGGCTTGCTCGCTTACGCTCGCCACCTCGGCGAGCTCGGTCCTGGCCAGCTAGGCAAAGAGCAGAGTGCGGCGACAGCGGAATATCGAAATCAAGACGATAATTACAACACCTTGCGTCTGGCCTTGGCCCTAATGCAATCGACGACCGATATGGCAAAGCAAAACAGTGCAGAGGCACTTTTGCGAAAACTCATGCGCAATCGCTCCACAGCTGGCGTCAACAGTTTCGTATATCAAAACGAAGCCTACTACGATTTAGGCCAACTCCTGTTGAATACCATCGCCGCTAGAAAGCAGCTGGTTGCAGACCATCACGAGCTCGAACAAAAGCTGGAAAAGCTGTTGTTTATTGAGAACCGGTTCGGCAACACTAACGGTGCCAACCAGCGCTAACCGCTTCTATTGGAGGATTACCGTGGCACGAATAATGATAGTTGACGACAACGAGGACATTCGGACCTTGCTAACTAAGCGGCTACAAGCTGCTGGTCACGAAATTGAAAGTGCCGAAAGTGGCGAGCACGCACTAGCCTACGCGCCCACCTTCCAGCCACAGTTAGTCATTACCGATTTGCGTATGGCGAACATGGACGGAATGACACTGTTCGAAAAACTAAAGTTTAATCAACCCACCCTTCCCATCATCATTATCACCGCCCACGGCACAATTTCCCACGCCGTCGAAGCGACCAAACAAGGTGCGTTTAGCTACCTTACCAAGCCCTTTGACAGCGCTGAGCTGCTAGCCGACATAGACAGTGCGCTCGCAACCTCCGGCTCGCCACAGCAAAACGAGGGAAACGAGCTTTCATTTGGCCACGAGATCGTCACCCAAAATCGCGCCGTCCTTGAAACGCTAAAGCAGACTGAGCTCGTTGCAAGGAGTGACGCCAGCATCCTTATTCAAAGCGAGAGCGGCACCGGCAAAGAACTACTGGCCAAGGCGATTCATCAGGCCAGTGATCGCAAGGATTTCCCTTTTATTGCCTTAAATTGCGGCTCGGTACCCGCTGAGCTGTTGGAATCAGAACTTTTCGGCCACCGCAAAGGCGCCTTCACCGGCGCCACCCACGAACACGAAGGGCTGATTCAAGCAGCTGAAGATGGCACTCTATTCCTAGACGAAATTGGCGATATGCCTCTGCAGTTTCAGGTCAAACTACTGCGGGTATTGCAAGAAAAAGAAGTCCGACCGGTTGGGTCTACGCAGAGCCGTTCTGTAAATGTAAGGGTAGTCTCGGCCACCCACCGCGACCTGAAACAATCCATTGTCGACAAACAGTTTCGCGAAGACCTTTACTACCGCCTAAATGTTGTACAACTGGAGTTGCCACCTTTGCGTGAGCGTCGCGACGATATACCGCTACTGGCACAGCATTTTATCGAGCAGCTAACGCCGAAACATCGCGCCCGCAAACACTTTTCCACTGACGCCATGGGGATACTAGCCTCCGCATCGTGGCCCGGAAATATCCGCCAATTGCGCAACGTCGTTGAGCAGACCCTCGTGCTGTCGCACACAGAAATCATTCCAGCTAGCTTGGTTAAACGCGCGCTCAAAGAGGATTTCGGCGACATTCGCTCGTTTATGGAAGCCCGAGAATACTTCGAGCGCGAGTACCTCACAGAAATTTTGCGCATCACCAGTGGCAATGTGACGCAGGCCGCCCACATGGCAAAACGCAATCGCACAGAATTTTATCGATTACTTCGCCGCCATCACTTAGAGCCCCATCTCTTTCGACAACGCATCAGTTTGGGCTAACTTAGGTTTTTGCGGACTAGTTTGCAGCGCACAAAGATCACGCGCTAAGTATCCATTAGAATGCCAATACCGCTAGGAAAACAGCACCGCCAGAGATCTGCGCTCGGCAAAAATTACGCTTATTAATTTGGCGATACTGGGTGAGCTAGGCGCGTTTACTTAAACTTCTCACGCCAAACTAAGCAAACAACTTAGTGCGATTTTAGAATAGTTAGAAAACAGAAAAACCTGTTAACTGCGATAATTCACAGCGCCAAAAACAACGCAGCTGCAAGTTTTTCTTTAGTAGTGACTACCCAACTGCACCCACGGTGTTTTACCTTCTTGGTGATACACCGTAAAGCGTGTGAGTCCTGCATAGGGAACACCCAATCGTGTCATCGCACCCATCGGCATGCCCAACCAATGGCAAATCATGACGCGTATAACAGCGCCGTGCGCAACCAGTAACAAAGATTGGCCTTGGTGATGCTCTGCAATGGCATCTAACTCGGCTGTGATGCGTTGACAAAAATCAGGCATAGGTTCACCGTTAGGTGGGCTTGCCTCAGCCGGTGATTCCCAAAAATCTGCCCACTCCTGGGGGAACCGTTGGCGAGCTACGTCGTGCGCTAAACCTTCCCAGTCGCCAAAGTGCATTTCGCGAAGTTCGTCGCGCACGGTCATTGGTGTATCGCGCTCTGTTGCCAGCATTTCCGCAAAGCGGTGGCAGCGCTTAAGTGGTGAACTTAAAATATTGTCCCAGCGGGTGTCACCCATGCTCACCACTTTATCTCGCATTTGCTGCCAGCCAAGTTCGCTCAGTGCCACGTCGGTGCTACCCCGAAAAATTTCGCCACCCTCGCAGGCGCCGTGGCGAAGCAGATCGATACGTGTTGTGGTTACCTTAGCCATTGCGATAGTCCCAAATTAATTATTGCCACGACTCACACCGGCTTGTTCAAAACTCGCCATTTCAATTTGCAGTCGACAGGCCGCTTGCATAATCGGTAAGGCCAAAGCGGCGCCACTGCCTTCACCAAGGCGCATGTCTAATTGCAACAGCGGCTCTGCTTCCATTTTATTTAAAAGGCGGCTGTGTCCTGGCTCCGCTGAGCAGTGGGAGAAAAACAACCAAGGCCGAATTGAAGGATTAATACGCACTGCCGACATGGCCGCCGCCGTGCAAATATAACCGTCGACCAAGACTGCGATGCCCTTTTGCGCGGCGTGAATATATGCACCGGCCAAGGCGCTAATTTCATAGCCACCGATACGACGCAATACTTCCATGCCATTTTTCATATGGGGCAAATGGCGTGACATGGCGCGGGTTACCACCGCCGATTTTTTAGCCAACATTTGGTCGCTTATTCCGGTGCCGCGACCGACCATTGCCGTCGCTGATAATCGCGTGTGCGCAACCGCCAAAGCCGCTGCCGACGTGCTGTTGCCAATCCCCATCTCACCACCGATAAAAATATCGATATCGCCAGCTTGATCGATAATATCGCGGCCGACCGCCATGGCTTCTTCACACTGTTCCATGGTCATGGCTTCGGTGACACACATATTTTGGGTGCCTGCCCCAACGCGCATATCCAGGACATTCGGCAAGTCTTCCAGTGCGTACACAGTACCTACATTTATGACTTTAAAATCAGCACCCAACGCCTTGGCAAGTACACTAATCGCGGCACCACCGCTGGCAAAGTTGCGTACCATTTCAGAGGTAACCGATTGCGGATAGGCAGATACGTCCTCGGTAGTCACGCCGTGGTCTCCGGCAAATACGGCAATTAACGCCTTGTTTACGTGGGGCTCCAAGGTGCGCTGAATAGACGACAGTTGAATAGCGACGTCTTCCAATCTTCCCAATGCACCTATCGGTTTCGTTAAGCTCGCTTGGCGCGCTTGCGCCGAAGCGCGAAATTCTTCGTCAGCTTCAGGCGCCGACTCCTCATACCAATGTGACATATTTTATCCCTTCAGAACCTGCTCTAAACCCGCCGTTACCAACACAACTCGATCTGCCATCGCGGCCAAGTCCTGATGCAAGCGCCCCGATTCATCGACAAACTGCCGACTCAATGTGCCCAGTGGCACGATACCCTGCCCTACCTCGTTGCTAACCAATACTATGCGGCCCTCTGCGCGACGTAAAACCTGATAAAACTCATCGCGCTCAGTTTGCCAACTCTTCAGATCATCTTTCATTAGCCAGTTGCTCAACCAAAGCGTTAAGCAATCAACTAGAATAGCGGTACTTGGCGTCGCGTGACGCCGGATTGCCGCCGCAAGCTCCTCGGGCGCTTCAATCGTCTGCCAGCCATCGTTGCGTCGCTGATACTGATGGTGAGCAATTCGCGCTGTCATTTCCTCATCGCCGGCCGTGGCAGTTGCGATGTAGATACGCTGAGCATCGTCTGCACCACCACTTATGCGTTGCTCCGCCAAGCGACTTTTACCCGACCGCGCGCCACCAATATACAGTTCCAACACCGCAATGCCCCCGCTATATGGCCGCCAATACTGCCACCAAAAGGTGATCTGACGTATAGTAAACGGCTTATTCTACAAGACTGGTCGCAACAGAGGGAAATATGGGACATCGATTATCGAAGATTTATACTCGCACCGGCGATGACGGTACCACCGGACTCGGCGATGGCTCGCGTATCGATAAAGATCACCACCGCATGGAAAGTATCGGCACAGTCGATGAGCTTAACTCCGTGATCGGGCTTTTAATGGCCGAACTCCCCAGCGACGATGCCTATATGGCACTTCTCGCACGTATCCAACACGATTTATTTGATCTGGGCGGCGAGCTAGCGGTACCTGGATACACCATGATTAGCGCCGAGCGTATTGGCGAGCTTGAGACGAGTTTAGACGAGTTGAATGAAGACCTACCGCCACTCAAAAATTTTATACTTCCCGGTGGCAGCAAAACTGCAGCGCTCTGCCATATGGCTAGATCTGTCTGCCGTCGCGCCGAGCGCTGCTTGGTCGCGCTGAATAAAACCGATGAGGTTAATGCTACGGGCCGCCAATACTTAAACCGGCTGTCTGATTTTTTATTCGTGATGGCCAGACTGCTGGCACGTCGCAATGGCGGGCAGGAAGTGCTGTGGCTGCAAGCGGATAAGCGTTAGGCCAGTCAAATATCGACCTTCCCGTTTTTGTCGCGACATCGACAAAAACGGGAAGCTATTCATCACTTCACGCAATAATTACCCCAATAAATAATTACCAAAGCCACGCTGCGCCCCTAACACCGCTACTATCTCCGTATTTTGCTTTTAGCAACTGGGTTTCACAACGGTCGCTAAAAACAAAGCCCTGCCAATACTGCGGTACTTTCTGATAAATAATATCGATATTAGAGACCCCGCCACCCAGCACAATGGCCGCAGGGTCTAACAAATTAATAACCCCGGCGAGTGCCTGAGCTAACTGCCGACAATAAGTGTCGAGCACGGTTTCTGCCAAGCCCTCTCCAGCGGCCGCACGACGGGCAATCTCAGGCGCCTTAATCGCCTCCCCGCCCGCAACAAGATAGCTCTTCGCCAAACCAGCACCACACAGATAAGTTTCTATACAGTTTATGCGACCACAGTAACAAAGACGCTCTTCGCTCACACCGGGCATCGGGTTGTGACCCCACTCGCCAGCAATACTGTTCACACCAGCCAGCACTTTTTTATCAATGACAACGCCGCCACCGGTGCCAGTGCCAATAATAACGCCAAACACGGAAAGGTATTCTGCGCCAGCACCGTCAACCGCCTCCGACAAGGCAAAGCAATTGGCGTCGTTACTAAAGCGCACTTCGCAGCCAAGTCGTTTGCCCAAATCGGCTGGCAGCGCACGACCGCTTATGGCGAGGGTATTACTATTTTTAATTAAGCCGGTGAGGGCAGACACCGCGCCCGGCCCACCCAAGCCAACGGTGGCTCGACCGCCTGCTTTGCGCTGCAAGCCCTCAACCAATTCGGCAATAGACTCAACGACCTGCTCATAACTATGTGCAGGGGTAGCGACCCGCTCGCGCGCGATCTGATGGCCATTATCATCTAGTAGTACGCCTTCTATTTTTGTTCCGCCAAGATCAACGCCTATTCGCAAACCGCATTCCTCAAATAATAAGTAAGGGACTCATCCCTAAATCAATTGCACTACCGCTACCACACAAACCCACACTAGCAAGCTACGTGATAACAAATGCTGCACCGCTAATAATTCTTCCGTCGCTAATTTTACAAATTGCTCGCCGTCTACCTGTCCTTCCGGCAAATAGACCGGCAGTGCTTTCATGCCGACGTCATCAAGAATTTCCGCAGAGGGCTGTTGGCTTTCAACATGCTCGCGCCACGCGGATATACACGTATCAAAGTTACCAATAATGGCAAAGGCAAAACCCAGTAAGCGAACCGGCAGCCATTCCAAATAAAATAAGGCAACCGCCGCCCGATCGCGATCTTCCTGCCTTAGCTGATCATCATTCGCCAACAGAAACAGTAGGCGGTACGCCAACGCCGCCGCCGGACCTGCCAAAACAAACCAAAATACCACCGCAAACCAGCGCTCGAAGCCTTGATAGAACATCGCTTTACGCACACTTAAATGCAGCTGCAGCGCATCCTCCGCACCGGTTTCGCACAGCTCTGTGCTAAAACCACGACCATGCTGGTAGGCGCCTTCTAAGTCTCCGCGCTGCCAGCTATTCAGATAAAGCTTTAGTTGTATCTGAAAATCCCCACGGCCCAAGCTGTAGAGCAATAGTGCGACGCTAAGCAAAAATACCGGTAGACCGAACAGCAAAGGACCGAGCAACCACAGCACGGCAAACACCGACAACACTGGCAAGGCTACCAGCACTAGCAACCGAAGAGTGGAGCTGACAATGTCAGATGTCATTGCGCGGTAGCGCGTAAACCACTGATCTTCTTGGATAACGCCACCGCTACCCCAAAACTGCACAGCCGCCCAAGCGATTAGAATGGCAAAGAATTCCATGATTTATCCCAATGCGTTTTTATAATAGGCCCAATCAAAGGCCGAGCCAGGGTCAGTTTTCCGGCCCGGCGCTATATCACAGTGGCCAACTATACGTGCTGTGAGGATAGCCGGATAGTAGCTTTGTAGGCTTTGCGTTACCGCAATTAGCTGTCGATATTGCTCATCGGTGTAAGGGATATCATCGCTACCTTCCAGCTCGATACCAATACTGAAATCATTGCAATTATCCCGCCCTTCAAACTGCGACACACCGGCATGCCAAGCGCGATCGTTAAACGACACAAACTGGTTTATTTTACCATCGCGCTCAATAAACAAGTGCGCGGAGACCGTCAATCCCTGCAGACCGGCAAAGCTGTTGTGAGCACTGCAATCTAGACAATTAGTGAATAGTTCATGCACATGAGCCCCGCCAAAGTGACCCGCAGGCAGGCTGATATTGTGAATCACTAGCAAGCTAATTTCAGCACTATTTGGACGTTGATTATAATTTGGCGATGGGTGCTTATCCGCATTAGCCAGCCAACCCGAAGCTTCAATCAGGTACATACGCTGCCGCCATAAAACACCCCACTATGTTTGCCGCCGCCATGGCATGAATACGCTGAGATTACCCTGCCGGATTGTGTCTTGCAAAACCTCGCCACCAAATCGCACAGTGACATTACGCATTCTCACTAAATGCAGCACCCGCGTCGTCATCAATCAATCGCAACAGGCCCTCCTGCACCATGGTTGCTACCAGCTCGCCGCTTTGCGCATACATATGACCAATCACCAATGAGCGCTCGCCAAAGCTGTTTACACTATGAGTATCGTAAAGATGCCAATTGTTTAAATTAACAGGGCGATGTATCCACATCGAATGATTTAGCGTGGCCATTTGCGATGGCTGCGACGAAATTTGCTCCCGAAAAGGCAGTGATGCCGTACGAATAAAATTGTTATCACAGATAAAAGCCAGTATCGAGCGCTGCAAGGCTTGTTCAGTAGGCAAGGTATGCTTCGCTCTCATCCACATACGCTGCACCGCTGGACGGTTATTAAGCTCTATATAAGAAGGCTGATCAACGCAGCGGAAGTCAAAAACATTATTCGTTACCAAAAAATGGTATAGACCATTCAAGCTGAGCTGCTCGAATTTTTCACGGTAGGACGCCATCGTGGGGAGTGACTCTGGCTCAGCAACAGCGGGCATTATCGGTTGCTGATCAAAGCCCTGCGCGTCGAGGTGAAAAGAGGCATCCAAGGTCAGTAATTCTCGACCTGACTGCACGGCAGACACTCGTCTCACACTGAAATTACGACCGTCTCGCAACGTCGCAACGGTGTAATAAATAGGCTCTTGCAAGCTCCCCGCGCGCAAAAACTGCGCACTCAAGGAATGGCACTCACGCCCCTCAACCAGTTGGCAAGCGGCGGATAGCGCCTGCCCCATAACCTGACCACCAAAAACATGATTTTCTGTCGCTGAATAACGGCTGTGGCCGATAAATTCCTTATCGGCTATGCGCTCCATTCGCAAATGCCCGCAAAAGTCCTCGAGCAAACTCATATCACCATCTCTAACATCATACGTGAACCACGGCCTTTAAAATTGATCATAGGATACATCAGCTACATCGCTACTTTGCAGTCTGGTGTTTTAGAACACGGGTTTATTACACTTGCGCCCACAGCGACATTAAGTTTGTTATGATCGAGCGATGCCCTAAGTAACAATACGTTCGGAGAAATTAATGCGCGTTATCACGGTAAATAAACCAGCCTCTCTAGATAACTTGGCTGTCTCTGAAACGGCCGATCCAGCACCTGGCAACGGCGAAATTCTCGTTCAGTGGCGAGCGAGCTCACTAAACTACCATGACTATCTTGTCGCCAATGGCAGCCTGCCCGTGGTCGACGGGCGCATCCCACTTTCCGACGGCGCTGGTGACATTCTTGCAGTCGGCGACGGCGTGACAAAGTGGCAAGTCGGCGACAAAGTCATGTCAGCGTTTTTCCCCAATTGGGTAGAAGGTAACGCCAATAAAGCTAAGACACTAGCCCTTTTAGGCGACACCGTCGACGGCTGCGCCGTAGAAAAATCATGCCTATCACAAGACTCCGTTACGGCCATTCCCAAAGATTACAGTTACGCAGAAGCCGCTACACTGCCCTGCGCGGCATTAACCGCATGGCGCGCTCTTATTGTTGAAGGCGGTCTACAAGCAGGCGACACCGTACTGGTAGAGGGCTCGGGTGGCATGTCGGTTTTTGCTTTGCAAATAGCTAAAGCAGCGGGCGCCTACGTATACGCTACCACCTCGACCGACGACAAGTTTGAACAACTTAAATCGCTGGGCGCAGACGTCGTCATTAATTATAAAACCGATCCCAAATGGGGAGTGACGATTAACAAACTTTCCGGTGGTGGTGTAGACCATGTATTGGATATCGGCGGTGGCACCACCCTCGCCAACTCCGTTGACGCGGCGCGCATCGGTGGCCATATTTCACTGATCGGTATTCTCGGTGGTTTCACCGCAGAATTGATGTTACCCAAACTGTTTACCAAACAAATGCGCATGACCGGTTTATCTGTCGGCAGTGTCGAAATGCAAAATGCCATGGTGAGATCCATTAACATATCCGGCATTCGCCCCGTTATTGACCGCAGCTTTAGCTTAGAACAACTTGGGGCCGCGTTTCGCTACCAGGAAACGGGTAAGCATTTTGGCAAGATAGTTATCGAGTATTAATAACCCGCAAGCACAAGGTCTGATAACTCATCGAAATGGCGGATAGTCATATCCGCCTGATCTGAAAATATCGCACTTCCCTTGGGGTCATATAAGCAACTGCGCATCCCCGCCGCTTTCGCAGCCTGTAAATCGTAGAGGTAATCACCCACGTAAATGGTATTCGCTGGTGATACTGAAAACCTTGCCGCTAACATCAATAAGCCTTCAGGGTCTGGTTTCGCGGGAGCATCTTCACGACTGATGACCTCCAGCGCCGGAATCGCCAAACGATTTTTGCAAAGCTCAAAAGCAGCTCGGGTATTTCTCGTGACAATTCCCGTTGCAAGGCCCCGCTCAACCAATAACTCCAGCAGAGCCTTTGCCCCAGGCATCCACACCGAGCTCGCTGCGCCAGCCATTTCAAATTCATGAATGACCTGCTCTGCCGCAGCTCGCTCATTTGGGCATGCCAAATTAGCGAGATACGCCAATAAATCTACGTTAGTGGGCCACCCCAATTTGGCGCGCAATGCTTGAAAATTTAAGCCAGAATCAACCAGCGTGCCGTCTAAATCAAACAGGACTGCGGATATATGTTTTGACATCGCCGCTAACTTTTAAGCCGATAGCCGGTGCGGAATATCCAATAGATTCCAGTCAAACAGAGGCTGAGAAACACCAGTATCATCGCCACACTAACCCCGACATTAACGTCAGCTACGCCGTAAAAACTCCAGCGAAAGGCGCTGATCAAATATACCACTGGGTTGGCTAAGGTAATCGACTGCCACAAAGGCGGCAGCATACTGATTGAGTAAAAACTACCGCCGAGAAACGTCAACGGCGTGACAATTAACATGGGCACTACCTGCAGTTTTTCAAAACCATCAGCCCAAATGCCGATGATAAAGCCAAACAAGCTAAAAGTGGCCGCTGTTAAAATTAAAAACGTCACCATCCAAAATGGATGGGCAACGTGATAGTCCACAAACAAATTTGCGGTAAGCAATATAATACTACCGACAATGACCGACTTGGTGGTCGCCGCGCCGACATAGCCCAATACAATTTCTCGCATCGAAATAGGCGCAGACAAAATTTCATAAATAGTGCCGTTGTATTTAGGGAAATAAATACCAAACGAGGCATTGGAAATACTTTCTGTCAGCAGGGCCAACATCACCAAACCTGGAATGATAAACGCCGCATAACTCACTCCATCGATCTCGACCATACGCGAGCCGATAGCGGAGCCGAACACCACAAAATACAGAGAGGTTGATATCACTGGCGATGCAATACTTTGCATAATGGTGCGCCAGGTGCGATGCAACTCAAATTTATAGATTGCCTTTATTGCATGAAAATTCATTGCGCGGCCTCCGTGTCTGCGGATGCTCGCTCTGTTACTAAGCTCACAAATATTTCCTCTAGGGAGCGCTGCTTGGAGCGCAGATCTTTGTAGTCGATACCGTGCTCATCGAGACGCCTAAATAGATCGGCAATACCGGTTTGATCGCCTTGGGTATCAAAATGATAGATCAACTCAAGACCGTCATCGGTTAGCGACAGGGGGTAATCTTTCAATTCCGCGGGTAACGCCAGAAGCGGCTTTTGCAATTGCAGGCGCAATTGTTTTTGTCCCAGTTTATCCATCAAGGCACTTTTTTCTTCTACAAGAATAAGCTCGCCACGGCTAATAACACCGATGCGATCTGCCATTTCTTCCGCTTCTTCGATGTAGTGCGTGGTCAAAATAATGGTGACACCGCGCGCGCGAAGACCGCGAACCATTTCCCACATATCTCGGCGCAGCTCAACATCTACCCCAGCGGTGGGCTCATCGAGAAATAGTATTTCTGGTTCATGCGACAAGGCCTTGGCAATCATCACCCGCCGCTTCATTCCACCCGATAATTCCATAATGCGGGAATCGCGTTTATCCCACAGCGATAACTGGCGTAAAATTTGTTCTATGTATGCTTTATTCGGCGCGCGACCAAATAATCCGCGACTAAAATTGACCGTCGATATCACACTCTCAAAACCGTCTGTACAAAGTTCCTGCGGCACTAAACCAATTTTGCTACGCGCTGCGCGAAAATCGCGAATGATATCGTGACCGTCGGCGGTAATAACGCCAGAACTAGGGTTCACAATGCCGCAAATAATACTGATCATGGTGGTTTTGCCGGCGCCATTTGGCCCGAGCAAGGCAAAAATTTCGCCGCGCTGTATCTCTAGTGAAACGTCGCGTAGTGCTTGAAATCCAGAATCGTAAGTCTTGCTCAAATTTTGAACATTGATAATCGCTGACACGAACACTCCTTAAGACAGCGGCCAATGGTTGCCCGCAAGAGAAAATAAATCGCCCACGAGTGTCGGCGATGTGAGGAAGCTTGGCAAGTACAAGCGCGGTGAAACTAGGGACTAATCGCCAAACCTTAGCAACTAGCTAACTACCTGTGACGGCGGGCAAAGCTGCTGCCAAAACATTTTCGCGGCGGTATCGCTCATCACATTGATTGCGGTCGCATCGAGGTAAATACCGTCAATCAAGAGTCGACTCATGCCGTGCAGTGTCGACCAACTGACCTGTGCAAAACGAAGGGGATCAATATTTGGATTGCGTATCGATTGCTGCCAAACCCGAATCTGCTCGATATAGACTTTGAAGGCATTGTGGGCCTCAACCGTTAATGATTCGGTTAGCTGCTGTGACTTCCACAAGCGAGCACCAAACATCAGCTCATAATATTCCGCATTATCAATCGAGAACTGCACATACCGCCGCACAAACACGCGCACGGCCGCCTCGCTGATCTCAGCTCCCTCGATATAAGGCGGCGTGCGCACGACCTCGCGCAAGCGGCGAAATCCTTCTTCGGCTATGCCGCACAGCAAGGCCTGCTTATCAGCGAAGTGATGATAGGGCGCTGTTCGAGACACACCAAGGTTTTGCGCCAATTTCCTCATAGACAAGCCGGCCTCGCCCTCCTCTCTTAGCAGACGAGCGGCTTCGTCTAAAATTTGACGCCGCAAATCACCGTGGTGATATGGCTTTTCGCTAGTTGGGCAGGAGGCGCTTTCAGGATGACTTGTCATAGTCGCAATTTACCAAGCAATCTTGACACTGTCTATATTGAACTGTAATCTCGACAAACTTGACACCGTCTAGTTTGAGTTTTTTGATAAATGCCATCTCAGCACTAGCGCGACTAAGCCCAACACCCAGAGCGAAGAGAATTCAACTATGAGCAACTACCCCAATATGCTGAAGCCCTTAGACCTCGGCTTCACCGTACTCAAGAACCGCGTCATCATGGGCTCGATGCACACCGGCCTGGAAGAGGCGGAAAATGGTTTTGAACGTATGGCGGCTTTTTTTGCCGAGCGCGCTCGCGGCGGCGTTTCGCTAATTGTGACCGGCGGTTTTGGCCCTAATAAGCGGGCAGCCACACACGAGCACACCAAAATGCTCCGCACTGAAGAAGACTGCGTCGGCCACCGCATAGTGACTGACGCTGTTCACGCTGAAGATGGCAAAATCTGTATGCAGATTCTGCACACGGGTCGCTATGCGTTTAATGAGAATCCCATCGCACCGTCGGCAATCCGCGCGCCAATCAATGCCTTCACTCCGGAAGCTGCGACCGTTGATCAAATTGAAGAGCAGATTCAGGACTTTGTGCTCGCGGCTGTGCTCGCCCAAAAAGCGGGATACGACGGCGTGGAAATCATGGGATCAGAAGGCTATTTCATCAATCAGTTCCTAGCCAAACGCACCAACCATCGCGACGACGAATGGGGTGGCGACTATGAGAATCGCATGCGCTTACCGGTAGAAATTGTGCGCCGAGTACGCGAGGCAACCGGTGAAAACTTTATTATTATCTACCGCCTGTCCATGCTTGACTTGGTTGAAGGTGGCAGTAGCTTCGACGAAATACTCAGCCTCGGACAAGCCGTTGAGAAAGCGGGCGCCACCTTAATTAATACCGGCATCGGCTGGCACGAAGCGCGCGTTCCCACCATCGCGACCAAGGTTCCCCGCGCAGCCTTTACGTGGGTAACCGCCAAGTTCCGCGCAAGTTTAAGCGTGCCGGTTATTACGTCAAACCGTATCAACACCCCAGAAGTTGCCGAGGAAGTACTGGCTCGCGGTGATGCCGATATGGTGTCTATGGCAAGACCCTTCCTTGCAGACTCTGACTTTATCGTGAAGGCCGCTGCGGGACGAGGGGATGAGATCAACACCTGCATAGGCTGTAATCAAGCCTGCTTAGATCATATATTTAGCGGCCAGCTAACCAGCTGCCTTGTTAACCCCCGCGCCTGCCATGAAACTGAATTGAATATATCGGCAGCGACGAAACGTAAAAATATTGCCGTCGTTGGCGCCGGTCCCGCCGGACTCGCCTTTGCCACTACCGCCGCTGAACGGGGTCACACGGTGACCTTATTTGACGGGGCGACTGCTATTGGCGGCCAGTTTAATATCGCCAAGAAAGTGCCAGGCAAAGAAGAGTTTAACGAAACAATCCGCTATTTTGACCGCCGCTTACAGATCACTGGCGTACAAACTAAACTCGGCACCACCGTCAATCAACAAACATTAAATGACGGTGATTTTGACGAGGTGGTATTGGCCACCGGCATCAAGCCGCGCACGCCGCCCATCGACGGCATCGATCACCCCAAAGTCATGAGCTACCTCGATGTGATACGTGACGGTAAAGCCGTTGGCAAAAAAGTCGCCATCATTGGCGCTGGTGGTATCGGTTTTGACGTTGCTGAATTCCTAACTCACAACAGCGATTCGAGCACCAACATTCCCACCTTTATGCGCGAATGGGGTGTGGACATGAGCCTGCAAGCGCGCGGCGGTATTGAAGGTATAACCGCCGAACCCGGTGAGTCACCGCGCGAGGTTTATTTACTACAGCGCAAAGTATCTAAGGTTGGCAATGACCTAGGCAAAACCACCGGCTGGATTCACCGTGCAGGCTTGCAGAAAAAAGGCGTCAATATGGTGCCGGGCTGCGAGTATATAAAAATAGATGATGCTGGCCTACATATCCGTGTCGGCAGCGAGGAACGTATTCTCGACGTCGATAATGTCATTATTTGCGCGGGCCAAGAATCACTTACCGAGCTAAGTGTGGGCTTAAACGCGCCGGTCCATTTAATTGGTGGTGCGCACTTGGCCACGGAATTAGATGCCAAACGCGCGATTGACCAGGGCACGCGACTCGCCGCGGCAATCTAAAAAAATTGCGGGGTATGGAATCTGCCGCCCCGCAATCACCGTATTGAAGATGTGTTTCTAAACTGAGGCCGGCATTTGCTATGCACTAAAACCATGGCACATGACGCAGCACTTCAAACAATGCAACTTCGCAAGCTCGACCGTTTTTTAGCAATTATCTACGTGCTTATCTGTCTTACGGCGTGCAGCAGCACATCGTCAAGTAGTAATACAAACGACGCCACCAGAATCAGCGACCACTACGATGGTGAAAAATTTCACAACCCCTATTGGCTAGAATTTGATAAAAGCATTTGGGATATCATTCGGCTGCGCTACTTTTCCGATCTACAAATAGCCGACAACCAAGCCAACGCCCATCGCGTTCCCGTCGTCGACCGCATCGCTGATCTTCGCTCAGCTGAGCCAGATGAGTTTCAGCTTACCTGGCTGGGGCACGCGAGTTTTTTAATCCAGTATCGCGGCATTGCCATTCTGACCGACCCCATACTATCGCCACGCGTGTCACCACTTCCGCTTGGCGGTTATCCCCGTTTGGTTCCTATGCCCATCGGCGTCGATGACTTACCGGCTATCGATTACGTGCTTATCTCTCATAATCACTATGACCATCTTGATGCAAATACGATAGAAGCGCTGGGGAAATCACCCCATTATTTGGTGCCCGCAAAACTTGGCACTTGGTTTACCAAATTGGGAATTCCACCCGATCACATCCACGAATTTGATTGGTGGGAAAGCCGTGAAGATGCCAATGTCATCGTCACCGCAACCCCCTCACAACATTGGTCTGGGCGCGGCTTATTCGACCGCTTTGACACTTTGTGGGCATCTTGGCATGTGAAAATTGCCAACCGAAGTATTTGGTTTGCGGGCGATACCGGATACAACCCTCATCAGTTTGTTGAGATTGGGAAACGCCTCGGCGGCGTTGATTTAGCGTTAATCCCAATTGGCGCCTACCATCCACGTAGCTTTCTCAAAGAACAACACGTGGACCCTGAGCAAGCTATTCAAATTCACAAAGATATACAGGCTAAACGCAGTATTGGCATGCACTGGGGGACCTTTCAGCTTAGCGCTGAAGCCATAGATGAACCGGTAAAACTCATTGCGCAAGCGCAACGACAAGGCCGCATAAATGAAGGCGAGTTCACTACCATGTCTATAGGAGAAACTCGAAAGCTCCCTTAATATTCAGGTCATTTAAACGGATCGTAAAACTCGTTCATAAGTATAAGCCACTGTATTTGGGTGGAACAAAAGGCAAAACAACGCCTCCAAGTCCTCGCGACGCGATACAATCTCGTTAGCTATCAAATTGCACGCCGCATTCCGCAACCCTACCCAAAAGGACATGCATGCCCCATCACGGCCAGATACTACGTGCGCTACTAATCGCTGCAGTCGCGGTACTGCATTTTATTCAGGCGGCGCACGCAGCGGAGCCCGACACACTGAGTCGACAACGTTTTGCGGTTCATAATCAGTGGCTGACCGAAATGAGCGGTGTCGCCGCCAGTAATATTTATAAGAATCATTTTTGGGCACACAATGACAGCGGTGACAGAGGCCGCCTATTTTCGTTTGATAGTACTGGCAAAACGCAAACCGAATTGAGGATCAACGGCAGCAGTGCCTTTGACTGGGAGGACATGAGCAGCTTTAAAGACAGCAGCGGCTCCTACCTACTGATCGGCGACATTGGCGACAATATGATGCTTCGCCCCTTCGCTGACGTGTATTTAGTAAGTGAACCCAAAGACCTGCGCAAACCCATCATTCACGCGAATATTAAACGTCGTTATTCGCTGATCTACGAAGACGGCCCCCACGACGCCGAAGCAATGGCCGTCGATGCCACCGAGCGGTTTGTTTACATTCTAACCAAACGCGACGCGCACCCGCGCCTGTATCGCTTTTCATTAGACGCGATATCAGGAAAGCTCATACCCCTTAATTATCTTGGCGAGATACGCAGTATCCCAAGCATCGAAAAACACAAAGCGCAGCGCCAAGGCGGTATTAGCGGTGGCTCGCCAACGGCGATGGAAATTAATCCCAGCGGTGATATCGCCATGATAGTCACCTTGCGAAACACGTATTTTTTCAAACGGGAACGAAATCAAAGTTGGCTGGACGCGCTAAATAAAAACCCGTATGCGCGAATTAATAATCGCCTGCGTCAGGCTGAGTCCGGTACATTTACTCAGGATGGCAAGAAAGTAATAATTGGTTCGGAAGGGCAACCCGCGATGTTAGAATTTAGCGACACGCCGCTGTATCCCAATCGCAAACATTGATACCGGCGCACTAGCGTGCGCCGGCAAAACACACTAAGCGGTCACTGCCGGCGTGATACAAAATAGCGTCAAAATCACGCCAATACCGGCAAACCATACTAAACTGCGCAGGGTCGCCCAATTTTGCAGGTAGCAGATAGTAAAAATGACGCGAATACCTATATAGGACATCGCTAGCAGATTCACACTGTCCTGAGCCGCACCGCCAAATTGCGCGATAATAACCGCCGCCGCAAACAAGGGAAATCCTTCAAAACCGTTTTGCATCGCGGCCACCGCACGGGCGCGTCGACCATCTAGTTTTGCCATCCACTCCCGCGGATGATTATTGTCGAACTGACCAATTTCCGTTTTTCCTAATTTTGCAATCAAGGCGGTAAGCCCTGGCATAAGACCCGCAACAAAAATACACCAAAATGCGATACTCATTTTTCATCCCCTCGGTTTATGTTATTAAAATAATTTTTTCTAATTATTAATACGTAATCGATCGTCGCACCCAATAAAAAAACGCCGAACTATTTTGTGATCTCTCTATAACGATAGATTAATCAGTGCTATTGGGTTTGATTAGAGTACGCAACCAATTTAAAACCCCGTTTTCTTGTAAGACCATTTTATCTACGCCATCAAAAAACACCTCAAGTCCTGCTGGATCAGCAAAAAAATCAGCGCGGGTTTTCATTTCGATTTCTGGATCAAGGGCTTTCACAACAACAGCGGGATTGCCAGCCACAATGACGTTGGCCGGCACATCTTTACTGACGACCGCACCCGCCGCTACCACACTGTTTTCACCGATTGAAACGCCCTTCAAAACAGTACTGTGATCACCAAGCCAAACATTGTTAGCAATATGCACCGGCGTCACTTTGTCACTGCGACGACCGCGATCATACAGCTCATGCCAATCGCTATCGGTAATATAGACACCGTTTGCCATCATGACACTGTCACCAATAGTAATTTCATTGGCGGCCGAAATACGAGTGCCCGGACTAATCATGGCGTAGTCACCAATTTTAATCCGGCCACTTGTCTCGTCTGCGCCCCACACCCCAATTTTTACTCGGCCGTCAGGTTCACCAACTATTGTCGCGCAGCGACCAATCTCGATATTCGGTCCCGAAATGGAGATATACCATGGCTTCATAAAAGTGGGATAATCGCCAAGATAATCACAAGCTGGCTTCAAAAAATGCTGGGTATACCAGCTGCGAAAGCGCAAATATATTTTCTTCACCCAATAGGGTCGTCTGTCCTGCCGCATTAGCTCGCCATCATTATTGTGGTGCGCTAGTGTCGCAAGGGCAGCCCCGCAGAGCAATCGATACAATATTACCAATTCATGAAAAAACGCAGCGACAATACGCCCCCGAGAGAAGTGACAAGTAATCAGCGCGGTATTCACCCGAACTTGGCGTCGACGGTGACGAAACACCTACACCACCTATTTAAGAAGCCCTATGCTCAACATAATGTAGATGCATTCAATCGCGCGAATGCATGGCTCGATGGCAGAAGCCGACCGCTAATTCTCGACTCTTTTTGCGGTACAGGTGAAAGCAGTCGCCAAATTGCCCGCCAATATCCAGACTCACTTGTGATCGGCGTCGACAAATCGGCGGCACGACTGCAGCGTCATCAGATAGATCAACACGAAGGTCTGGAAAACTATCTCCTCGTCCGTGCGGATGTCGATGATTTCTGGCGCCTGGCAGTGGATGCCAATTGGCAGCTACAGAGACACTTTTTACTGTACCCCAACCCCTGGCCCAAAAGCGCGCAGTTACAATATCGCGTGCACGGCTCAGCAGTTTTCCCCGCACTGATAAAACTTGGTGGCAACATTACACTGAGAAGTAATTGGAAGTTATACGTTGATGAGTTTGCAGCGGCGCTCTCCATGACCGGCAATGCAGCAAAAGCCACCGCCTACCACCCCGCTGCAACAATCACCGCGTTTGAACGCAAATACCATCTTGCCGGCCAGCCTTTGTGGGACTGCAGCTGCACGATTACCTCATTGATATAGCCTGGTTTAGCACCCCACTGTTATCTGAGCCGCCGGCGGCGTTATACTAGGGTCACATTCACCAATACTGTAATAGCAATGAACAAACCCGCGACCAACACAGCGCCTCACCCAGATCCTGTATGGCAGACTATCCGCAAGGAAACTGCCTGCGAGGTTGAGCGCGAGCCCGTTCTAGCGAGCTTTCTGCACGCCACCATTCTCAATCACGACAGCCTTGAAACCGCGCTGAGTTTCCACCTTGCGCATATATTAAATAGCCCTGCTGCCTCTGCGCTATTGGTACGTGAAGTGATAGAAAAGGCCTTTGCCGCCGATCCCAATATTGGCCGCGCAATTCGCGCCGATATATGCGCAGTATTTGAACGCGACTCTGCATGCTCAGGCCTGTCTGTGCCATTTCTGTATTTTAAAGGCTTCCATGCGCTACAGTCCTATCGCATTGCCCACTGGCTTTGGAATCAGGGCAGAACCTCATTGGCACTGTTCTTCCAGAACCGAATTTCCTGCGAGTTCGGCGTTGATATTCATCCAGCGGCAAAAATCGGACGCGGTATCTTAATGGATCACGCAACCGGTATTGTCATTGGTGAAACCGCCGTGGTCGGCAACAATGTGTCAATCATGCAGTCGGTTACACTGGGGGGAACGGGCAAAGAGGAAGGTGATCGCCACCCAAAAGTAGCCGATGGCGTGTTGCTCAGTGCGGGAGCGAAAATTCTTGGCAATATCCATATCGGAGAAGGCGCACAGGTCGTGGCTGGCAGTGTGGTGTTACGAGATGTTCCCCCGCATACCGTCGTAGCCGGCGTACCCGCAAAAGTCATCGGCAAACCCGATTGCCCTTCGCCGGCACTTTCTATGAATCATCGCGCTTGTTGTGACGAGTAATTACGAAAAACCAGAGCCATTTGCAGCAGTGCCAACAGAATTGTCGCTGCTGCAAATCGTCTAACTGCAAATCTACTTAACGCTTACAAGCGGGCCTAATGCCGTTTGCCTTAGCCTTTTCATAGAGCGGCGTCGCCGTCACCATTTGCTTTTGTAAATCCTTGATGCGCGATGTGTGAGATGGGTGAGTAGACATAAACTCAGGCGGCTGCCCCCCGCTCACGGCACTCATATTCTGCCACAGGGCAACGCTAGCTTGTGGATTGAATCCCGACTTGGCCATTAGGTCTAAACCGACAATATCGGCCTCAGACTCTTGCGCCCGCCCGTAGGGAAGAACTAAACCGTATTGCGTGCCCAGTCCGAGCAAACCCATCACAGTTTCTTTTCCTGCCCCCTCGCCCAGCAGAACGCCAATGAGCTGACTACCGGTACCAGCGACACTCTGAACAGACATACGCTCAGCACTGTGATGCGCCAACACATGCCCCACTTCGTGGCCCATTACCGTAGCTAACTGATCAGCATTTTTAGCTACTTGGAATATGCCGGTGTGCACACCAATTTTCTTACCTGGCAGTGCAAACGCGTTAGCCGACTTTTCTTCAAAGACGACTACTTCCCAGCTTCCGCGCCACTCAGCGGGCAGAGACGCGGTAATCGCATCAGCAATACAACTGACGTACTTGTTAGTCGCACCGTCTCTATTGATGGTCATTTTCTTTTTCATTTCTTCAAACGCGGTGCCGCCCATTTGCGACATTTCTCCGTCTGAAAATAGCAATACCTGACGCCGTCCCGTCGGCGACTCAGCGCAAGATGCCAGTAAACCTGCTAGAACTATTGCCAATACCGGCTTTAACTTTGTCATAAAATTCCCCGCGTTAATCTGCTATTGTGCGGCTATTATGGCATAGCCTGCAAATTGATGGACGATGAAGTCTGCCAGATTTTTATATGGGAGTGTACACAGTGAAGGAAACTTGCCCATGGTGCACCGCCACACCAGAATACGTTAAGTACCATGACGAAGAGTGGGGGGTGCCAAGCGATGACGACCGGATTCACTTTGAGTTCTTGGTGCTTGAGTCAGCGCAAGCCGGCTTAAGCTGGCTGACGATTTTAAAAAAACGCGAGGGCTACCGCAAAGCCTTCGCCAATTTTAACCCCACCAAAGTCGCCACCTTTGACGATCAGATGGTCGAGATTTTAAAAGCCAATCCTGACATTGTCAGAAACCGGCTGAAAATTGAGAGCACCATCACGAATGCGCGTCATTTTTTAGCCATACAACAGGAGTTCGGGAGCTTTGCCCGCTATATGTGGTCGTACTTTAACGATAAGCCGATACAAAACAAATGGAAAAGCATGGCGGAAGTTCCTGCGACGAGCAAAGAATCTGACCAAATCAGCAAAGATCTCAAAAAGCGCGGCTTTAAATTTTTTGGCAGCACCATCTGTTACGCGAATTTACAAGCATTGGGCTTTGTTAATGATCACTTGCTAAGCTGTCCACGTAATAAGACATGTGCAGACTTAGGCAAACAATTTCGGCCACATTGGTTATAACGACAAAAAAGGTAACCACCATGAGATTACTCGCATTATTCGCCCCACTTTTGCTACTCGCGCTAAGCGGTTGCAGCAGCACCGACGTCGTGACGGACTACAACCCCCGCGCCGACTTCAGCCGCTATGAGCGCTACATCATTGCAGACACCAGTGGCGCAGATAAGACCGTATCACCCTTCGTTGTCGATAACGTGAAAGAGTCACTTCAGCGCCAACTAAAAGCCGGCTTATACAAGCTAGCCGACACCCCTGCCAATGCAAATTTTCTGGTGCGTTACTATGTAGCTGAGGCTGCCGAAACCATCGACAGAAGCCCGCGCTTAGGACTTGGGTTTGGTAGTTTCGGTGGCAATTTCGGGATCGGCACCTCAGTTGGCGTGCCGCTGGGCAAAGATAAAATTAATCGAAATATTCAAATCATTATCGACTTGCTAAACCCCGCCGATAACAAATTAACTTGGCGTGGCTCCCTGGTTGTCGAGCTAAACGATCGCGACCCTAAAGTAAACGCAAACACCATCGAACGTGCGGTGACAGAAATCTGGAGTCAGTTCCCGCCAGCCTAATGGTAGCGACGCAGACTTTTTACGCCCTACTTAAAGCAGTAGGGGAAAAGTAATTTAAGCGCTGCTGCGTCCATCTCACGCAGCAGCGCGATGTTTCTATCGGGGATGCCATCTGGGTCTGAGTGCGCAGCAATCGCGTGTTCAAGACTATCTTCGCGAAGTAGGTGAAATATAGGATAAGGTGACCGGTTGGTGAAATTCTCAGGGTCAGCTTTTTCAGTGCCACCAAACTGATAGCCGGGATGGAAACTCGCTATTTGAATTTCTCCCTCCCAATCGCCCTCCTGCAATACTGCGTCAGCTATATCTAGAAAATCATTGTAATCGTAAAAATCCTGCAGCATATCGGGCACGACGAGTAAGCTGGTTTCCAAAACACTCACTGCGGTCTCTTCAATCCGGCACAGCGCCCGATGTAAATCATTCACTAAATCTTCCGCAGTAGCGGCACGACTAACCTCAATAGCGACTCGTTTTTCCTGCAGCGGTTTAGCTGCAAAGGGGCACAAACCCAATCCCACCACGGCCTCGGTCAACCACTGCCGCACTTCTCGCTCGACTACGTCACTATCTACTGTCATTTCAGTACTCATTACATGGCGCCTCGAGAAGCAGGATCTCGACCACACCATTATAGGATTATGGTATTACAGCTACGCTGCTTAGGAATAAATACAATAATACAGCCTCAAAGAGGTCATGGCAGCAGTAACTTAGGCTGCTACACTGGGTAAGTGAACTAGCTTGCTGCACATCGTTGAATCATATCAGCAAGACTAGCAACGTCGGACACAGCTAGGAGCATAATATGAAACGCTATTATTTTTTGACGGATAGCCTCGACAAGCTCACCGCCGTAGAAAACGACCTCGCCAGCAACGGCATTTCTAAACCACAAATTCATATACTGAGCCGTGATGACTCCGGGGTCAGCAATCGCAAATTAAACAGCGTTGAGGCTGTTTTACGTAAAGATGTTGTGCAGGCCATGGAGCGCGGAGCCCTAATTGGCTTAGCCGCCGCTGCTTTAGTCCTTGCCGTAGGCCATTACTCCGGCGCGACGACAAGCGTTGGCTGGGTACCGTTTATTTTTCTATCCATTGTCATGCTCGGCTTTTTTACTTGGGAAGGTGGTCTCTTTGGTATTCAAGAGCCCCATCATGATTTCAAACGCTTTGATCAAGCGCTGTCATCTGGACGCCATTTACTATTGATCGATATCGATGAAAAAGACCACGGCATTCTTAATCGCGTCACTGCGTACTACCCAGAACTGGAGTTTTCTGGAACGGGGAACGGCTCCCCAAATTGGTTTATCGGACTGCAAAACAAGTGGCGCAACTTTATTGAAGTCATGCCATAGAGAACACTTTTAGGGTGCGGGAGAAATCTCGCAGTTAAAAAATAGCCCAGCGTTAAAACGCTGGGCTATTTTTTTTAGATGCTGAGTTTGATTTAGCGGCGTTAGATTAGTTCTGATGGTACTGGGCAGATAGCTCACGCACGCACTCTATAAACGCACCCGCATGCGCGGGGTCTACTTCTGGCGTAATCCCATGACCAAGGTTAAAAATATGACCTGGACCACTGCCAAAACGCGCTAAAATAGTCGCCACTTCCTCGCGAATTCGCTTGGGAGAAGTCCGCAACATCGAGGGATCCATATTACCTTGGAGCGCCACTCGGTCACCGACCCGCGCCTTCGCCAAACCAATGTCAGTTGTCCAATCTAAACCTAGTGCACTGGCGCCAGCATCAGCCATTAGCTCTAACCACTGACCGCCGTTTTTAGTGAACAAAATAACCGGTACAACACGGCCATCGTTCTCCTTAATTAAACCGTCAATAATCCGCTTCATATAACGCAAACTAAATTCTTGGTAAGCGTTGTGACTTAATGCGCCGCCCCAGGTATCAAAAATCTGTACAGCTTGCGCGCCAGCGCGAATCTGATCGTTTAAATACGCCGTCACGCTCTGCGCCAGTTTATCTAGCAAGGCATGCATTAGCTCAGGCTGGTCAAACGCCAAGGCTTTAGCGCGGGCGTGATCCTTGGAACCACCGCCTTCAACCATATAAGTCGCCAATGTCCACGGGCTGCCAGAAAAGCCAATAAGTGGCACCCGGCCATTTAACTCACGACGGATTGTACGCACCGCATCGCAGACATATGTCAGGTGCTTTTCGCCATCGACTATCGGCAATGCCTCGACGTCGGCCATGGTGCGCACGGTTTTCTTAAAGCGCGGACCTTCGCCGGTTTCAAAATACAAGCCCAAACCCATGGCGTCGGGAATTGTTAAAATATCGGAAAATAATATAGCCGCGTCTAGCGGATAACGCGCCAGTGGTTGGAGTGTTACCTCGCAAGCCAATTCAGGGTTCATACAAAGCGACATAAAATCGCCCGCGACCGCCCGTGTTGCACGATACTCAGGCAGGTAACGACCCGCTTGGCGCATCATCCACACAGGGGTGTAATCGACAGGCTGTCGTTGCAGCGCGCGAAGGAAGGTATCGTTTTTTAGTTCAGTCATAATAAGCCTTAAGTCGGACGCCTGAAGTCAGATGCCTGACGCGTCTTGCGTCCGACCTCCGACCTCCAACATCAGACTTGTAAGTAATCCAAAATCCCTTCGGCGGCCTGACGACCTTCCCATACAGCGGTAACAACCAAGTCCGAGCCGCGCACCATATCGCCACCGGCAAACACTTTGGCATTGCTGGTCTGGAATTTATAGCTCTGCTCTTCCGGTGCAACAATGCCGCCCCAGCTATTGATATCAACACCCGCGTCACTCAACCACGATGGTGGATTAGGCTGAAAACCAAATGCGACTAGGACAACATCAGCGGGAATAACTTCTTCACTACCTTCTATTGGCTCAGGGCGACGACGGCCATTTTCATCGGGATCGCCTAGCTGTGTTGTCACCACTTTTATACCTTCAACCTTGCCATCGCCAACAATGGCAATCGGCTGACGATTGAAGAAAAACTGGACGCCTTCTTCACCCGCGTTTTGTACTTCTTTGCGTGAGCCAGGCATGTTTTCTTGGTCGCGGCGATAAGCGCACACAACGCTCTCTGCGCCTTGACGAATAGAGGTACGGTTGCAGTCCATCGCGGTATCGCCACCGCCCAACACAACAACGCGCTTGCCTTTCACGTCTATAAAGTCTGCGGCATTTTCTTCCCAGCCCATGTTCCGGTTTACATTTGAAACCAAGAACGGCAAGGCATCGTAGACTCCCGGTAGATCTTCGCCGGGGAATCCGCCCTTCATGTATTTGTAGGTACCCATACCAAGAAATACAGCATCGTATTCCTCAAGCAATGAATCCATGGTGATATCTACGCCAACATCAACATTGCAACGGAATTCAACACCCATCTCTTCCAGCACTTTACGGCGGCGCTGAATAACCGACTTTTCTAATTTGAACTCGGGGATACCGAAAGTCAGCAAACCACCGATCTCTGGGTAGCGGTCAAATACCACCGGCTTAACACCAGCACGCACAAGTACGTCGGCACAGCCTATACCGGCGGGCCCAGAACCAATCACCGCGACTTTTTTATCTGTCCACACCCGCTTAGACATATCTGGGCGCCAGCCCATAGCTAACGCTGTATCAGTAATATACTTTTCTGTAGAACCGATGGTTACCGCGCCGAAACCGTCGTTTAGGGTGCATGCACCTTCACACAAACGATCCTGCGGACACACTCGGCCACAGACTTCTGGCAGGCTATTAGTTTGATGGCTAAGCTCAGCAGCCTCAAACAAATTCCCCTCGCTAACCAGCTTTAACCAATTAGGAATGTAGTTGTGCACCGGACATTTCCACTCGCAATAAGGGTTACCACAACCCAAGCAGCGGTGTGACTGGTGCTTCACTTCCTCTTCTTTATACGGCTCGTAAATTTCTACGAAGGCGGTACGACGCTGAACAAGATCTTTCTTGCCTGGATCCTGACGACCCACATCGAGAAACTGGAATGAATTCTGTAAACGCTCTGCCATTTTCAAATTACCTCATTGCTACTCGGCGGGCTTATTCCGGACGTCTTCTGGTGGAGTCAAGCAAGCGGCTGAGGCTCGCCGCCTTCGGCTTGATCATCCAGAATTTACCGATGTAGTCGTCAAAATTGTCGAGGATA
Source organism: uncultured Zhongshania sp. (assembly GCF_963975605.1). Classification (NCBI taxonomy): domain Bacteria; kingdom Pseudomonadati; phylum Pseudomonadota; class Gammaproteobacteria; order Cellvibrionales; family Spongiibacteraceae; genus Zhongshania; species uncultured Zhongshania sp. Next base: position 170,926 of record NZ_CAXBHN010000004.1, read on the forward strand.
TGCTGCCCCCATGCGGAGCCTGTTTCAGCAACGTATTCAACGATGTTGCCGCGCAAATGCGCTCGGTATGCTTCCATTGACTCGGAGTTAATACGGCAAATTTCGACTAGCTCGCTGTTATACCGGTCAACGAAGCGATTTGCCTCATCTAAGACATAGGCGAAACCACCGGTCATACCTGCACCAAAATTGACCCCAGTAGGCCCCAAAACAGTGACAATACCGCCGGTCATATATTCGCAGCAATGGTCACCCGCGCCTTCCACAACCGCGTGAGCACCGGAATTACGAACCCCAAAGCGCTCACCTGCAATGCCTGCAGCAAATAGCTTGCCGCCGGTGGCACCGTAAAGACAGGTATTGCCGATAATCGCGGTATCCTGGCTGTTAAACACACTACCCTTAGGCGGGTAAATAACTAACTTACCACCGGCCATGCCCTTACCGACGTAGTCATTGGCATCGCCTTCAAGGTACATATTTAGGCCGCCAGCATTCCAGACACCGAAACTCTGACCTGCGGTACCCTTCATACGAAGCGTAACCGGTGCGCCTTCCATACCAAGATTGCCATGGCGCTTAGCTATTTCACCGGACAAGCGAGCGCCAATGGAACGGTCACAGTTGGTTACCGCAAACTCAAGATCCACGCCAGACATCGCCTCGATGGCGGGCAGTGCCGCAGCGACCATCGCCTCCGCTTTCTCGCCCTTATCAAAGGGGGCGTTTAGCTCAACCTGACAAAATTCAGGCTGATCTTTTGCGGCTGGGTCTTTAAATAGAATAGGCGATAAATCCAGCAGTTCTTGCTTCTCGGTTTCGCCAACCTTCTGCTTGAGCAAATCAGTGCGGCCAATGAGCTCTTCCATCGTGCGAATGCCGATACTCGCCATCCACTCGCGGGTTTCCGTTGCGATAAAGGTGAAGAAGTTCATCACCATTTCAACGGTGCCAATGAAATGCTCATCGCGCAGACGCTCGTCCTGGGTCGCAACACCAGTCGCACAGTTATTGAGATGACAAATACGCAGGTATTTACAGCCCAGCGCCACCATTGGTGTTGTACCGAAACCAAAACTCTCAGCACCCAACATTGCCGCTTTCACTACATCTAGACCGGTTTTTAAACCGCCGTCTGTTTGTACGCGCACTTTGCCACGCAAACCGTTGCCGCGCAGGGTTTGTTGCGCTTCAGACAGCCCCAGCTCCCACGGTGAACCGGCATAGCGAATCGAGGTAATGGGGCTCGCAGCGGTGCCACCGTCATAACCAGAAATCGTAATTAGGTCTGCGTACGCCTTGGCCACACCAGCGGCGATAGTACCGACACCAGGCTCAGATACCAGTTTCACCGAAACCAGCGCTGAAGGATTAACTTGCTTAAGATCGAAAATTAGCTGGGCTAAATCTTCAATCGAATAAATATCGTGATGCGGCGGCGGCGAAATCAAGGTCACACCAGGCACCGAGTAGCGCAATCTGGCGATCAAGGCATTCACTTTACCGCCGGGCAACTGCCCGCCTTCACCGGGCTTAGCGCCCTGCGCTACTTTTATTTGCAGTACTTCGGCGTTAACCAAGTAGTGTGGCGTCACCCCGAAACGGCCCGACGCAACCTGCTTAATTTTTGACACCCGCTCAGTGCCATAGCGAGCAGGGTCTTCACCGCCCTCACCGGAGTTTGAGCGACCGCCCAAGCGGTTCATGGCAGTCGCCAAGGCCTCGTGAGCCTCTGGGCTTAAGGCACCCAATGACATACCCGCGGAGTCAAAGCGACGCAACAAGCTTTCTATTGGCTCAACTTCATCAAGCGGTATTGGCTTAATATCATCTTTAAAGCCAAGCAAATCGCGAATAGTCGCAACCGGACGGTTGTTAACCAGTTCCGCGTATTTTTTCCACTGTGCGTAATCACCACTTTTTACCGCTTCTTGCAGCGTCATTACGACGTCGGGGTTAAACGCGTGATATTCCTTACCGTGCACATATTTGAGTAAACCACCTTGATCGATGGTTTTACGCGGCAACCACGCCAATGTCGCCAACGCTTCTTGATCGCGCTGCAACTCGGGAAATCCGGCGCCGGCAATGCGACTAGCCACGCCTTTGAAGCAGGTTTCAACCACGTCAGTCGACAAACCAATGGCTTCAAATAGCTGCGCACCGCGATAAGATGCAATAGTCGATATGCCCATTTTGGACATAATTTTAAGCAGGCCTTTATTAATGCCTTTGATGTAGTTGGTATGGGCAGTTTGCTCGTCACCCAGCACTTCACCACAGCGCAACATATCGCTAATAACCGCAAAAGCCATAAACGGATACACAGCGGTGGCGCCAAACCCAAACAAACAGGCCATCTGATGCGAGTCGCGGGCACTGCCGCTTTCCACAACAATATTAGCGTCGCAACGCAAACCTTGTTTAATCAAATGGTGATGCACGGCGCCGGTCGCCAATAAACTGTGCACTGCTAGCATGCCGGGCTCGATAGCCCGATCACTCAGCAATAAAATAACCTTGCCGCTACGCACTGCGTTTTCTGCCGCCAACGTCACTGCCGCAACCGCGTCTTTTAACGATGTCAGCGCTGGGTCGTAGGCCAATTCAATACGCGCTAATGGATAACGCGGAGAATCAACTGTCATCAAGCGATCAAACTTGTCTGGCGACAAAACCGGACTAGTTAGAATTAAACGATCGGCGTGATCAGCGGTCTGCTCAAACACATTTTGTTCGGCGCCCAACAGGGTTTCCAAACTCATGACGATAGTTTCACGCAAGGGATCTATCGGCGGGTTGGTAACCTGAGCAAATTTTTGACGGAAGTAGTCATATAGAGAGCGCTTTTGGCGCGACAATACCGCCATCGGGGTATCATCACCCATTGAACCTACGGCTTCATTGCCGCTGTCAGCCAATGCAGATAGCACCTGCTCACGCTCTTCAAAACTAACCTGGAAGTATTTTTGGAAAGCCGCTAAGGTTTCTGCCTCTGGCAGCGCTGGACGATTACCTTGCCCCAGCTGATCCTGAAGACGGTTGCCGTTCTCACGCAACCACTGCTTATAGGGATGCGCAGATTTGAGACGATTATCGACTTCTTCGGTATGCAGTACTTCACCCAATTCAGTGTCGACTACCAGTATCTGACCAGGCCCAACACGGCCTTTAGACACAACATCTTCGGGGGTATAACCGTAGGTGCCGATTTCCGACGCGACGGTAATAAATCCATCTTTGGTAATAACCCAGCGCGAAGGGCGAAGACCATTGCGGTCTAACATACAGACAGCGTAGCGTCCGTCAGTTAGAACTAAGCCCGCAGGGCCGTCCCAAGGCTCCATATGCATGGAGTTGTATTCATAGAATGCTTTTAAATCAGCATCCATATGCTCAATATTTTGCCAAGCTGGTGGTACTAACATCCGCACAGCACGAAATAAATCCATGCCGCCGGCGACCAATAGCTCAAGCATATTATCGAGGCTTGAAGAGTCCGAACCCGTGCGATTTACCAGCGGTGAGAGCTCGGTAACGTCTGGCAGTAAAGGACTGCTAAAATTGCGTGTACGTGCCTCTGCCCAGTTGCGGTTGCCCTCAATCGTATTAATTTCACCATTGTGAGCCAACATGCGAAACGGCTGAGCCAAGGGCCAGCGGGGCATGGTATTGGTAGAGAAACGCTGATGGAATACGCAAATTGCGGTCTCTAGTGCTGGATTGGCTAAGTCTAGATAAAAGCGCGGCAAATCTACCGGCATCACCAAGCCTTTGTAGGCAATGACATCGGCAGACAAGCTAGAGATATAAAAATCTGGGTCCTTAGCTAATGCCATTTCCGCTTGGCGACGAACAACAAATAGGCAGGTCCGCAATTGCTGCGCATCCATACCGTCGACATTGATAAACACCTGCTCAATTCGCGGCAAGCTTGAAAGTGCAATTTCACCACAGACTGACTCATCAACGGGCACAACTCGCCAACCCGCGGGTTGGAGGCCATTTTTAAGCAATACCGCTTCAAAGTCATCACGAGCTGACGCAGCCATTTGCTCATCTCGGCTGAGGAAAATCTGTCCCACACCGTAAATTTCGCTTAACTCGCTGCCACAAGATTCTTTTGCTACGGTGCGCAAAAAACCATCTGGCTTTTTGAGTAACAAGCCACAGCCATCGCCTGTTTTACCGTCGGCAGCAATCCCGCCGCGGTGTGTCATGCAGGTCAACGATTCGATGGCTGTCTGCAACAATTTATGGCTCGCATCACCCTGCATATGGGCAATTAGGCCGAATCCACAGTTGTCACGCACATCTTCAGGTCTGTACAGGCCTGTACTCATAAAACGACTCTCGCAAAATTACTAAGAAAAACAAAAAGATAGTCGAAAAGAATGTTCGGGGATTTTACACATACCCGAAAAAAGGAGTGACATTCTACACGGATGCAGCAAAAGCAACAAACGCCGTCAACTGGTCGTTCAATTTTTAACCAACCCACTATAACTAAGCACGAACTCCAGCATCGCGCAATACTTGTGCGATTACATCTTCAGGCGCCTGGCTGCTGACTACCGCCTCACCAAGCCCCGTCAAAAGCACTAAACGCAATCGACCATCGAGAACTTTTTTGTCCCGCCCCATCAACTGCAAAAATTGATCCACATCCATGTTATTTGGTGGCGCAACTGGCAACCCGGCCTGCTGCAGCAAAGATTTAGCTCTCGCCAAAATGTCCGAGCTTAACCACTCCATCTCTACCGACAAGGACAGGGCGAGTACCATCCCCGCCGACACCGCCTCACCATGCAGCCAGTTGCCGTAACCTTCTGCGGTTTCTATCGCGTGCCCAAAGGTATGGCCTAGGTTTAAAATTGCGCGACGACCACCTTCGCGCTCATCTTCAGCGACGACCAAGGCTTTGTTTACGCAAGAACGGTAAACAGCTTCTTCAAGTAAATCGGTATCACGGCGCATTAGGCCTGCAATATTCGCTTCCAACCATTCAAAAAATGGCGCATCACAGATTAAACCGTATTTAATGACCTCCGCCATCCCCGCCGAAAACTCTCGCTCTGGCAAGGTATCGAGCAAACTCAAATCAGCGAGCACACAATTAGGCTGATGAAATGCACCGATCATATTTTTACCCAGCGGGTGATTAACGCCGGTTTTACCACCCACCGATGAATCTACCATCGACAGCAGCGTGCTAGGAATTTGAATAAATTGCACACCGCGCTGATAGCAAGCCGCCGCAAAGCCACACATATCACCAACAACACCGCCACCTAATGCTATCAACGTGGTGCCGCGATTGTGATTTTTTTCTAACAAGGTATCGAAAATTTGCTCAAGCGTAGCCAAATTTTTATAGGCTTCACCGTCAGGTAAAACCACCTCACACACTGACTTATCGCTAAGCTGCGTTTTTAATGCTGCCAAATACAAGGGAGCGACCGTACTGTTGGTAACAATACAAACTTGTCGGCCTGCAATATATTGCGCCCACAAATTTGGCTGACCAAGCACGTCACGCGCGATAAATATGGGATAGCTACGCTCTCCCAAATCGAGTTCGAGGTTTTTCATCTAGATGTATCCGGGAAAAGATTAATATACCGACCAAGCTAGCTAGTATATCAATATTGCGCACTCAGGTCGTCAGCCCCAAGCTGGGAACACAGCTCCTGCACAACTGACTTAGGCGTCCGATTATCGGTTAAGACCGTATAGTCGGCAATTTCTTCATAAAGAGGTTCGCGCAGCGCCATTAGATTACGTAGGGTTGTGGCAGGATCACCTGTTTGTAACAGCGGTCGCTTTCGATCGCGCGCGGTGCGACGTATTTGCTCATCAACGGAAGTTTTGAGATAGATAACAGTGCCTTTGGCAACCATCAATTTTCGGCTATCACCGCGTAAAACTGCACCACCGCCAGTTGAAATAACAACTTGAGCAGCATCACTTAATTCGGCCAACATGGATTCTTCACGGTCGCGAAACCCCTCTTCGCCTTCCATATCAAAAATCCAAGGAATATCAACGCCGCTGCGCTCCTCAATTTCGCGATCGACATCGCGAAAATCAAAACGCAGCGTGTCAGCGAGCAATCGCCCTATCGTACTCTTACCCGCTCCCATTGGGCCAACTAAAAATACCGCCCCAGACTTCATCATCACAACATTAATCTACCAAGCTGTCCGCCAAAATGCGCGGCGTGATAAAGATCAATGTTTCCTGCTTTTCACGGGACACAGTGGTGCTCTTGAACAAACGACCCAGAAACGGGATATCGCCAAGGAAAGGCACTTTGGTTTCAGAAGAAATATCCAACTGATCGTATACTCCGCCCAAAACCACAGTCTCCCCGTTGCTCACCAATACCCGCGTTGTTAGCTCAGTGGTATCGATTGTCGGAACCTGACCACCCAGACCAGTGGCTATTACCAATGAACCGATGGTGTCCTGATTAATCGTCAAATCCATAATGATACGATCGTCGGGTGTAATAATAGGCGTGACATCTAATTTCAACACGGCCTCTTTAAACGCAATAGTCGTCTCACCATTGGCCGAGGACTGCGGGTAAGGAATTTCAGTACCAGATTTGATAACGGCAGGCTCTTTATCCCCTGTCACAATCCGTGGCTGCGACACTATTTCGCCGCGCCCCTTAGATTCAAGTGCAGACAATTCCAGGTTAAGAAGCACATCAGAACTAATGAAACCCAGTGCGAATGAACCCGCAGCGCCCGACACCCCCAAGTCGGTCACCAAACCTGGCACAAAGGACGTCGGCGAACCACTTAAAAAGTTGTTTTGGGTAGCCTGATCACTTTCAAGATCGCCATTTGCTGTGTAAACCTTGTCGCCATCGGCTTTAACATAAGCACCACCCCAACGAACACCAAGTGCACGATCAAAGTCAGAACTTGCGCGCACAATGCGCGCCTCAATCTGAACCTGTCGAACCGGAACATCTATCAAGGCGATCAGACGACGGAACTCGTCCAAACGTTCTGCAGTTTCGGTAATCAATAGTGAGTTGGTACGCTCATCAACAATAACCTTACCCCGTGGCGACAAAATACTGCCAGTAGAGTTTTCATCATTTTTGCCGTTCCCACCTCTACCTGGCCTAAATAACTTAAATAGCTCTGCCGCATCCGCATAACGCACACGAATAAACTCAGTTTGTAGCGGCGCCAATTCTTCGACCTGCTTCTGAGCAGCGATTTCCTGACGCTCACGCTCCGCAATTTCAGCTGCGGGCGCCACCATCAATACATTTCCAACTTGACGCTTATCCAAGCCCTTGGTTTTTAAGACTAGCTCTAAGGCCTGATCCCAGGGCACATTCTGTAAGCGCAAGGTGATATTGCCCTTCACCGTGTCACTGGCAACCAGGTTCAACTCAGTGAAATCAGCAATAAGCTGGAGCACTGAACGGACCTCAATATCTTGGAAATTCAAGGAAAGCTTTTCGCCAACAAAGGCAAATTCGCGACGACGATCATCGACTTCTTTTTTAGTCAGGGGTTTAACGCTAACAACATACTCGGTATCAGTCTGATAGGCTAAATAATCGTACTCACCAGTTGCTTCCAAAGACAATTTGGCGCCTTTATCACCCATGCGAGCATCGATACTTTTTACCGGTGTGGCAAAATCGGCGACATCAAAGCGGCGTTGCAAATTCTGCGGTAAGTTTACACCACCAAAATCGACTTTAATTTTCGCGCCTTCTACAAACACGTTCACATCCGCCTTGGCATCGGCAAGTTGGATAACGAGACGGCCCTCGCCCTTCTCGCCGCGACGAAAGTCCAAATCGGTAATACTATTACCCGTCGTCACCGCAGGCGTTGCAGAGGAGGTCAACGGGCTATTATATTTTTCTGTTAAGTACGCTTGGCTGCCGCCGCCGCCAACCTCAACGATTAATATATTCCCCTCGTGACGGGTTTGATAAGACGCCAGTTTAATCAGGTTAAGCACCACCCGAGTTCGATCTCGCCCTTCTAGCACAACCGCGCTGCTAGCATTATCATAGGATAATGGAAATTTCTTTTGGCTTAGCATATTCCCTGAGCCCACCAAATCCAGAGCGATACGCGCTGGCTTTTCGATGGTATAACCCTTTACCTCTGGTGCGGGGCCATCAAAGGTTAACCGAGCTTCAAAGCTACCGCCTTGCAGAGAGTTAAACTCAATATCTTTTAAATTAGACGCCATGGCGGCAACTGATGCCAAGAGCAAACATATTCCAGAGAGGAACTGTCGCCCCAGACCTGCTCGGTCATAAGGTCTTTTGCACTGCATCTGTACTCGGGTATTCATGTACGTCTCCGCCTTTCTAATTCTTACTTACGGACTTTCAATTCAAGGGAGCGAGGTCGCTCAACCCAACCATCCCCGCCGGTAGAAACAATCTCCACCACTGTCAGGTAATTTTCAGCTACATCTATGATCTTGCCAAAATTGCGGCCAAGATAATTATTCCTGCGCACTCTATGCACTCCACCATCCGGATCTTTAATCAGCGCCCAAAGCACTCCTTCAAGACGCACAGTGCCAACCACAGTGATAGAATCCAACGAGAACTGCTCTAAAAATTCTTTCTCACGTTTTAAATCAGGCTTGATATTACTAGCCGTCTCCAAACGCGCAATTTCTTTTACATCTACCGGACGATTAAACGGCGCCCTCATTCCTGAGGCCGAATAACTAAATGCACGGTAGGCCTTTAAAGCGGGAATAGGCGCAATTTGACCAGACGGCGACGCGCGCTTTTCGGCAACGAAGGCATCCAGATCCGCGTATTGATTATTGCCGCTACACGCAGCAAGCATTGATACACCAGCAACTAACACCAAACGAGGGAGAATCATTACTTGTCTCCCCCCTGGTCTTTATAGCGATAGGTTTTTGCTGTAATCGACATACTTTGCTGACTTAAGTTTTTATTAGATTCGATATTGTAATCATGCAAAGTGACTATCCGCGGCAATCCGGCAATGCCACTAACAAACGCCGCTAAGTCGTGGTAGCTGCCGCTAACTTTAATCGCAATTGGCAGCTCTACATAAAACTCTCTGGCGCGCTCAGCTTGTAGCTGAATGCTGCTGATATCCAAACCGTTGGAGACCGCCTTTTCTGTCATATCTTCAAGCAGGCCAGGTACTTCGGTGTCTGCCGGAAGCTGGCTGAGAAGAATACCAAAAGACTCCTCCATTTCCGCCATTTGCTTCTTCAACGGGATAAGCTTAGCCGCTTTGAATGCTTTCTTTTCAAAATCCGCCTTAAGCTGTAATTCCTTTGCCTCAACAGCAGCCAACTGCACACGCAAGTCAGCGATAACGTAAAAATAACCGCCAACTAAGCACAGGACAAACACTGCAACCCATGCGCCCACTCGCACTAGTACAGGCCACGCACCAATATTGTCTACATTGAGTTCGCTGAGATCGAAGCTCTTTAGCTCGTCGACCAGCTCTTGCCATGCTGCCACTGCCATTGCCCCCTATTTCTCGTCGTCAGGCGCAGGCGCACTGATTTTATATGACAGTTTGAAACTACTTGCTTGGTCACCATAAGCAGAGGCCGCACTAACCGCCGTCAAATTTGGATCTGCAAACCACGGTGACGCATCTAATTTACGCATCAAGCTGGACACACGATTATTAGACTCGGCAATACCCTGAACATCGATGCGAGAGCCTCGCCGACTGACAGAGGTATAAAACAAACCGTCAGGCAGTGTTCTCACCATCTCATCAAATACACGAACAATTAATGGCCGAGTACCTTGCAAATCCTGAATTATCGTCATTCGATCCAGTAACTGCTGGCGACGGGTTTCAAGATTTTTTATCTCTGCAACTTCTTTGTTGATTTTAGTGATATGGCCCTGCAGGTAGGCATTTCGCCCCTCTTGATGGCTAATTGCGCCATTGACTATCGACATTGCCAAGACAACTAACAACACCGACAACAAGGCGACCCCACCCAATACAACCAAAAATTGCTTTTTAATCAGCTGGCGGCGCTCTTCACGCCAGGGCAATAGGTTAATTGTTGCCATTAATCAAAACTCCTGAGCGCCAAGCCACAGGCAATCAGCATCGCCGGCGCATCACTCGTCAACTTCATGGCATCAACCCCCGGTGCCACTGCCATCGAGGCGAATGGATTTGCAATCACGGTGCTTACTTCAACCCGCTCCTCGACCATTTCGGCCAGGCCCTGCATCGCAGCCACCCCCCCGGCAAGCAAAATAATGTCGACACCACTGTATTGGCTCGCCGAGTAAAAGAACTGCAGCGAACGGGAAACCTGCTGAATGACCGCTTCACGGAACGGAGCTAAAACTTCGCTGTCATAGTCATCGGATAGTCCGCCCTGCTTTTTCGCCAAGCCAGCCTCTTCTGCCGTTAAGCCGTAGCGGCGCTGGATTTCTTCTGTCAACTGCCGTCCGCCAAACATTTGATCGCGGGTATAGACCGTTTCCCCAGCCACAACGACGGTAAGGGAAGTTGTACTTGCCCCCACATCGACGATAGCGACGACGGTATTTTCATCACAACCTATCTGTTTTGCGATGAGGTCAAAGCTTCGCTCCACAGCGTAGGCTTCAACGTCAACCACCTGCGGCTCAATGCCAGCAATTTCAAGCGCCTCAACCCGCGTGTCAACATTGTCGCTGCGACATGCCACCAGCATCACCTCGACTTGATCGGGGCTGTCTTCAACCTCGCCAAGCACCTCAAAATCGAGCGCGACTTCGTCTAGAGGGTAGGGAATATACTGGTCTGCCTCCAGAGATATCTGGGTTTCCAGCGCATTCTCATTCATCCCAGCCGGCATATGAAGAATCTTGGTGATAACAGCCGAACCCGGTACTGCGACCGCGGCCCGCTTCTGTTTCGACTTGGAGCGCGCATGTACCGCCCTCACAATTTCACCTACCGCTTCTACCTCGGCAATATTTTTTTCCACCACAGAATGCGCGGGCAAAGACATGACCGCGCAACTTTCAACGCGATACTTATCGCCGCTACGGCTCAACTCCAGCAGCTTCACGGCGCTGGAACTAATGTCTATACCTAGCAAACTGCGGGAACCCTGACCGCCAAACAAGCCATCTAGCACTGTAATTTTCCTATTTACATCGTGGACTTAGGGCGTACTCTTACAGATAAGATTAAATACCAGTGTATGCCAATGCGCAAATAGTTCTGAAAAAAAGACGCTTAAAACTTCGCACTTTTCGTTATCCTAGCGTTCAATTTGTGATTCCCACCTCTATTTGAAGGAAAAACATGCCCAGTACGACGCGCTATCTTCGTATTTTCATCGGCCTAGCTGCGCTTGCCTGTTGCGGTGCTTTGATGGTGTTTGCCACCGCATTCCTTTATATCAGCCCTAAGTTACCGTCAATTGAGGCGCTAAAAGACACTCAATTACAAACGCCGCTGCGAATTTACAGCGCTGACGGCAAGTTATTGGGTGAATTTGGTGAGAAGCGCCGCTCTCCAATTAGCATCCAAGAAGTCCCCGAACTCTTTATTGACGCCTTCCTTGCCGCCGAAGACGATCACTTTTACACCCACCACGGCGTAGATATCAGCGGACTTCTCAGAGCAGCATCACAGCTCGTGACCAGCGGTAGCATCCAATCCGGTGGCTCCACCATCACAATGCAGGTCGCCAAAAATTATTTTCTCACCCAAGAACGGACATTCACCCGCAAATTCACCGAGATTTTCTTGGCCATCGAGATAGAGCGAGCCCTCAGCAAGGGCGATATATTGGAGCTATACCTAAATAAAATCTTTCTCGGCAATCATGCCTACGGTATAGAAGCTGCAGCGCAAGTCTATTACGGAAAACCCATACGTGAACTGAACTTGGCCCAAATGGCGATGATCGCCGGACTACCCAAGGCACCGTCAGCCTACAACCCGGTAGCCAACCCGTCGCGGGCAAGAGTCCGCCGAAACTGGATTCTCGGCCGCATGCTTAGCCTGGGCTACATAAGTGATGCCGACTACCAAGCCGCAATGCTTGAACCCATCAGCGCCAAGGCTTATGGCACGCAGCTTGATGTTGACGCGCCCTATGTTTCAGAAATGGTGCGCCTCGACATGCTGGCGCGATTTGGACGCAATGCATACGAAGACGGCTATACCGTTATCACAACCGTCAAAGCGGACTTACAGGAAGTCGCCAATAAAGCGCTACTCGATGGCGTTATGGAATACGATACCCGCCACGGCTATCGTGGTGCGGAGCGCCACTGGACCATCCCCGCCGAGTTAAGCTCAGAAGACACGCAAGACTTCAGCCAAAAACTCGAAGAGATAGGCCGCATAGGTATCTGGCATCCCGCCCTAGTGCTAAATGTAAAAGAAAAGTCGATCACAATTCTGCTCGCCGGAGAACTGCAAACAACCCTTGAGTGGGAACACGGACTCGCCAAAACAGTCCGCTATATCAGCGAAGACCGCGTCAGCTACGCAGCAGAGACCGCGTCCGAGCTGGTAAAAACCGGTGATGTCATCCGTGTAAAAATGAGTGACTCAACACCACGACACTGGGAGCTGTCTCAGCTACCGAAAGTGCAAAGTGCACTCGTATCGCTGGACGCGGATAGCGGCGCCATTCTTAGCTTGGTGGGCGGCTACAATTATCAAAAAAGCGCGTTCAACCGGGTCACTCAGGCAGCACGCCAACCCGGCTCCAACTTTAAACCATTTATTTATACCGCGGCTCTCGACAATGGCTTTACACCCGCCACCATAATTAACGACGCCCCCATCGTCTTTGATAGTGACGCACAGGGAAATACATGGCGCCCAAGCAATGATAACGGCAGATTTAACGGGCCAATGCGCTTGCGGAAAGCGCTGTATTTATCCCGCAACTTAGTATCAATCCGAGTGCTGCGTGAACTCGGCATCTCCAAAGCAATTAACTATGTCGGTCGATTCGGCTTCGACCCAACTAAACTTCCACACGACCTTTCATTGGCATTGGGGAGCCACTCACTCACCCCCTTAGATATCGTCACCGGTTACGCCGTATTTGCAAACGGCGGCTACAAAATTTCACCTTACTTCATTGATCGAATTATCGATCGCGACGGCAATACCGTTTATCGAGCCGACCCCGAAATAGTGTGTCGCCAGTGCGATGATGAAGACGACAACGCAGTAAAAAACATAGAAGCCGACACCCTCGACGACATCATTTCCGGTGACAGCGGCGCGCTGCAATCTCGATCTGCCAAACGCGTGCTCGACGAAGAGGTCGCTTTTCTTATCGATAGCATCCTAAAAGATGTTGTTACCCGCGGCACTGGACGAAAAGCACTGGTGCTTGAAAGAGGTGATGCTGCCGGTAAAACCGGTACGACTAACGGGCCAACCGACGCGTGGTTTTCTGGTTATAGCGGAGGTATTGTGACAGCCACCTGGGCCGGCTTCGACCAAAACCTCAACCTTGGTCGCCGTGAATACGGCGGCTCAGTAGCGCTGCCAATCTGGATAGACTATATGCGTGAAGCGGTTAAAGGGCGCCCAGAGCGTCATTTGAAACAGCCGGACAGCGTAATTTCAGTTCGCATCGACCCCGATACCGGCAGTCTTGCTCACCCCGGTCAAGCCAATGCCATCTTTGAGTACTTCAGAGCCGACAGCGCGCCAACTGAAGACTTTGATCAGCCCGCGAGCCCCTACGGTCCAGACAGCGACGACCCAATAGAAATATTTTAAGACGATAGCCACCGCTGTCGAATTGACGGCGGTGGCACAATAGTTCCTCTGCCTTAAATGGCTTCAAGCGCCTCGGCCAGTGTTTTCACCCCAATAACTGTCATCCCCAAATCACCGCGCGGCGCATTGCCGTGGGGCACGATCGCTCGCCTAAAACCGTGTTTACGCGCCTCTTGCAAACGCTCCTGACCGCTCGGCACGGGCCGAATTTCGCCAGACAAGCCCACCTCGCCAAACACAACCAAATCTTCAGGGAGCGGCCGATCCCTGAAGCTAGACACAATGGCAAACAGCAGCGCCAAATCGGAGCCGGTTTCTAGTACCTTAACCCCACCGACGACGTTCACAAACACATCCTGATCGCCCACCTGTAAGCCACCGTGTCGGTGCAAAACGGCCAGCAACATCGCCAAGCGATTCTGCTCCAAACCGACCGCCACCCTGCGCGGATTGCCAAAGCCAGAACTATCCACCAGCGCCTGAATCTCTACTAGCAATGGCCTTGTGCCCTCCCACACCACCATCACGGTGCTGCCCGACGTAACCACATCGCCGCGGTTTAAAAAGATTGCCGACGGGTTTTTCACCTCTTTCAAACCCAGCTCGGTCATAGCAAAAACGCCCAGCTCATTAACCGCACCGAAGCGGTTTTTACTCCCGCGCAAGGTTCGGTAACGGCTATCGCTACTTCCTTCCAACATGATTGAGCAATCAATTATATGCTCTAACACCTTTGGCCCGGCTAAGCCGCCGTCTTTTGTCACATGGCCAACCATAATCAGCACCGTGCCCGTCTCCTTGGCAAATCGGGTTAATGCCGCCGCGCACTCGCGCACCTGCGATACACTGCCCGGCGCCGAACTCACATCATCGCTGTGTAAGACCTGAATCGAATCGACCACCAAGACCTTGGGTTTATTGGTCGCCGCCTGAGAAAGCAGCCTATCAAGGCTGGTTTCGGCACATAATTTTAGCGTATCGGCTTTTAGGCCTAAGCGTTTTGCCCGCATGGCAATTTGAGGCAAGGACTCCTCACCGGTCGCGTATAGACACTCGCACTGCGCCGCCAGACGACAAAGTACCTGCAATAGCAGCGTGCTTTTACCCGCGCCGGGGTGCCCTCCCAATAGCACTGCCGAACCGGGCACCAAGCCACCGCCAAGCACACGGTCAAACTCGTCAAAGCCTGTGGACTGACGCGGTAACGCTTCAATACTGACATTAGCCAACATCTGCACCTCACCGCCCACCGCGCCGGCATAACCTTGCCTAGACGCCGTCGCTTTCGCCGCACTCGCCGGCCCCAGACGAAATTCCGATAAGGTATTCCACGCATTACAATCCTGACACTGCCCCTGCCATTTATTGTGTTCAGAGCCACAATCCACACATACAAAGGCGACTTTTTGTTTTGCCATAGCGTTACCTAAAAACATCCATAATCAATTTATTGAAGCCACTGCGGCCAGACACAGGGCTGACAGCCGACCCACCAAAGCCGTACAATGACCCGCTATTAATAGAGTACTTCAGATGTCAGCTGCACTAGTAGAACGCCCATTACTTGTCTCTCCCTCCCTCGCCACCACCCTTGGGCTAGAGGCAGCGCTGCTGTACCAATTAATCGCCGAATGGCTGCCACTGCTCACGGGACGGGAAAATCAGGGGCAGCAATGGTTTCTCATCGACAAAGACCAATTAAGCAAACAGTTGCCGTTTTGGGATTTGAGCAAAATAGAGGAGGTTCTGCGCACACTCCACGACCAAGGGCTCATTATTATCGGCGCAGCCCTAATGAGCAACGCACAAAACATTCGCCTAGCGCTACCTAGAAGCCAAAAAACGGACGACTTCGCCAGCGTCAACCATACCCCTCACGTTGCGCAGCCTAGACAACAAGCCCATCACACATCTAAACCCCTAGTTGGCAAGCCAAACAGCGCGCCACCCAGCAGACCCGTGCCAGGTAATAATATTATTCCCGCCGACTGGCTGCCTGACAGGGCCGGGCTCGACTATTTAACGCGCTTCAACCAAGTCGACCCCGCCTTTATTGATGCCGTACTTCCCGAGTTTATCGCCCATTACCGCGAAACCGGTGAAACGCGAAGCTCCTGGAATAGCGCGTTCAGCCAATATGTCAGTCGACGCTGGAAAAAACAGCAGTACGCAAAAATTGAAGAATCTCGCACCCAACCTATCGATGGTAACTGGAAGCCAAGTCTCGACGCACTAGAAATACTGCAGCGCGACCACGTTAGCCAGTATTTCATTGAAGACGCGATACCGGAATTCATTTTGTACTGGCGCGAGCGCGGAACACCAGACAGCAACTGGAATTCACGCTTTATTCAACATATTCGGTTACAGTGGGCCCGATACACCAACACGGTGAGCAATGAAAATGAGATTGCGCCAATTAAGTCCAACTGGCAACCCAACGACGCGGTCTTCGACATTCTGCATATGGCCCGCATCGACGCTGAATTTGCCAGAGCACAGATCGCCGAATTTATACTATTCTGGCAAGACAGCGGTACCGCCCATCGCTCTTGGAATACAAAATTTCTCCAACATGTAAAATACCGTTGGGCACACAGTCATCAACTGGGACAGAGCAATGCACGACAGCAACAAGCTACTGGAGCAAACCAGCCGGCAACTGGCTTCATCGAAAAACACACCGACCGCAGCTGGGCAGACGAACTCTGATCCCGCACCCGACAAAAATGCGGTTATCGATGCACTAAACCAAATGTTTGCTGAGTTTGAGTTGGTCTATCACAACCAATACAACAAAGCCTTTTCCAACCCAGAAAAGCTCAGCTACGCCAAAAAACTGTGGTTCAGCAACCTGCGGCATATCCAGCCAGATAGAATCATTGCGGCAACCCATCGCGCCATTCGCGAATCAGAGTTTTTGCCTACCATTAAAGGCATCCTAAAATACTGCGAGCCAGATAATATCGAACTCGGCCTGCCAGATAGCCACAGCGCCTACCTAGAAGCCTGCCGCGCACCGCAACCCAAAGCGGAATACAAGTGGTCGCACCCAGCGGTATATCATGCGGGTCGCGCCAGCGACTGGTTTTATTTATCAAGCACCGTTGAGCACAGCGCCTACCCGGTATTCCGCCGGCATTACGACGAGGTGTGCCAGCGCATAAAGAATGGTGAAACCTTTAGCTTACCCAGCCAAAAGGCCATACCAGAGACCATTAGCAAACCGCTAACGCCAGCGGAACAGCGCCAACGCATGCAAAAACTCCGCGATGACTTGGACATTTAACTAACGCCCGGCAACATAATTACACGCCCATAAAGCAATCGTGCAGGGTCCGCGCGCAAGCGCTACAATAGCGCCCACTTATTCCAGCCCCATGCGGCTGATGACACAGAACAGGCAAGTATATGGCAGACGACAAAACCACCCACTTTGGCTACAAAACAGTCGAAACTCAGGACAAGGTCAAAATGGTTGCCGGGGTTTTCCATTCGGTTGCTGCCAAATACGACCTAATGAACGACCTGATGTCGGGCGGCGTCCACCGCCTCTGGAAACGATTTACCATTGAACTTTCTGGCGTACGCAGCGGCAACGCGGTGCTCGATATTGCAGGTGGTACAGGTGACCTTGCGGCCAAATTCAGCCGCCTGGTTGGCCCAACTGGCCGCGTGGTGCTTGCAGACATTAACGACTCCATGCTCACCGTTGGCCGTGAAAAACTGACGAACAAAGGCATCGTCGGCAATATTGAATACGTGCAGGCCAATGCCGAGTGCCTGCCGTTCCCCGACAATAGTTTTGACTGCATCACTATCGCATTTGGTCTGCGCAATGTGACAGACAAAGACGCCGCACTGCGATCCATGAATCGTGTACTCAAACCCGGTGGCAGACTCTTAGTTTTAGAGTTTTCTAAGCCCGTCAATCCCGTTATTGGCAAACTTTACGACCGCTACTCCTTCGATATTTTGCCCAAAATGGGACAGTTAGTTGCCAATGACGAAGAAAGCTATCGCTACTTGGCAGAAAGCATTCGTATGCACCCCGACCAAGAAACCCTCAAGGGCATGATGGCCGATGCGGGATTTGTCGATGTTCGCTATCACAATATGACCGCCGGTGTAGTCGCCGTGCACCGAGGCGTAAAACCGTGATTCCACCGGTTCTTCAAAGCGCGGCGTTATCGAGTTTAGAGAACTTAGTTAACAAAGCATTGCAACTGGACCCAGCCACCAGCGCCAAGCTACAAGCCTTGGACGGACAGCGCTTCTCGCTAGAATTAAAAGAACCGGATCTTAAGCTCGCCATAGGCATTACGGGCAAGCGCCTGCGCTTACTTCAAGATAGTGACGCCGTTACCACTAGACTCAGTGGCGCGTGGAGCGAATTCGCCAAAGTCGCCACCGCAAAAGACCCCGCTGGAGCGCTTATCAATGGCGATATCAGCATTAGCGGCGACACCGCGCCACTATTGGAGTTACGTAAAATTCTTGCCGAGCTCGACTTAGATTGGGAACAACCACTGGCCGACGCCTTTGGTGATGTCGCCGCTCATCAACTGGGCAATGGCTTACGCGCAGGACATCGCTGGCTGAACAGCACCCGCGTAAATTTACAGCGGCAATTTAGTGAATTCATTGTCGAAGAAAGCCAATTGGTTCCTCACCCCTGTCAGGCTGACGATTTTTACAGCGATATCGATGATTTAAAAGCGCGCAGTGAGCGACTGGAAGCCAAAATTCGTCGCCTACAACAACGTATCTCAAGCCCATCCAATAAAAAATAAGGACACCAATATGGGGCTGCGCCGCCTGCTCGTCATTTGCTGGATCATTTGTCACTACCGCTTAGACACGTTGATTCCTGCGGAAAAGCTGCCGTTGCGCGCACGCTTACTTTTACGTTTAGGTCCCTGGCGATTATTTCCACGTAGACATTTTAGTCGCGGCGAACGACTGCGTTGCGCACTCGAAAACCTCGGCCCAATATTTATTAAATTCGGCCAAATTCTCTCCACTCGGCGGGACCTACTTGCCGACGACATTTCCGAAGAACTGGCCAAACTGCAAGACCAAGTTCCCCCGTTTTGCAGCAAGCTCGCCGTGACCACCATCGAAACTGCACTTGGAAAATCGATTGACGAGCTATTTGCCGCCTTTGACACCCAAGCGCTAGCCTCCGCCTCCATCGCCCAAGTGCACACCGCGACGCTCCACAGCAATATCGACGTGGTGGTTAAAGTCGTCAGACCCGGCATCGAACGCACCATTAGTGCGGATGTTCGCCTACTGCAAACACTGGCCCGGCTTGTAGAACGCCACATTCCAGATGGTCGCCGCCTGCGCCCAGTCGAAGTGGTAGAAGACTATCGCCACACCATTTTTGACGAACTCGACCTCAAGCGCGAAGGCGCCAACACCTCTCAGCTTCGTCGTAATTTTAAAGACTCAGAAATACTCTACGTACCGGAAGTATATTGGGACTACACACGTCGCAATGTACTGGTGATGGAGCGCATACACGGTATTCCAGTGACCGACGTGGCCACCCTGCGCGAACAGGGTACCGATATGAAAAAGCTCGCCGAACGCGGGGTCGAAATCTTCTTTACGCAGGTCTTTCGCGATAGTTTTTTCCACGCCGACATGCACCCCGGCAATATATTTATCGCCCATAATAGACCGTCGTCACCACAGTACATCGCCATCGATTGCGCCATCATCGGCAGCCTAAGCGACTTTGACCAATATTATTTAGCACGCAACTTACTCGCCATTTTTCAGCGCAATTATCGCGAGGTTGCCGAACTTCACGTAGAGTGCGGCTGGGTGCCACCCGAAACCAAAATCCATGAGTTTGAAGCGGCGATACGCAGCGTCAGCGAACCCATTTTTGAAAAGCCCCTCTCAGAAATTTCCTTCGGCCAATTACTATTGTATTTGTTTCAAACTGCCAGGCGCTTTGACATGGAAGTTCAGCCATCACTGGTACTTCTACAAAAAACCTTATTAAACATCGAGGGCTTGGGACGGCAGCTCTACCCCCAATTAGATTTATGGTCTACTGCCATGCCATTCTTAGAGCGCTGGGTTCGCGACCGCTATTCGCCGCAAAGCATGCTCAAACGTGTCAGTCATCGCCTACCGGGGTGGTTAGAACAACTGCCGAATCTACCCGAAACCTTACTAGAGCGCGGCGCGCCGGGCAGACACAACACGCAAAATGACAACAGTCACTACAAGGGCGAACTAGACGCCCTTATTCGCCAACAAGCAGCACGCGCTCGCAATCAACGCATCGCGATCATTGCGGCAATAAGTGCCGCCCTGCTCGCTGACCCAGGTATTAGAGAGGGACTGCGACACTTGCCAGACAGCAGTATTGTGCTGTTTGGCATCGCTTTGTATTTCTTTATCCGCAGCCGCTGAGGTAAAGTAATGCCCTCGCAAAAACAGTACTGTGTACAACTATGAGCAATGAGTTCCTTAAACACATCAAATGGAATAGCGACGGCTTGGTCGCCGCCATTGCCCAGGACGCGAGTAGCGGTCGCGTACTAATGATGGCATGGATGAACGCTGAGTCACTGCAAATTAGTGTCGACACCGGCGACGCCGTGTATTGGTCGCGCTCGCGCGCCAAGCTATGGCGCAAAGGTGAAAGCTCTGGGAATGTCCAAAAAATTCGCGCAATCGAGCTAGATTGCGACGGCGACGCCCTGCTTCTTCAAGTAGAACAACTTGGCGGTATAGCCTGCCACACAGGTCGTCAAAGTTGCTTTTATCGCCGCCTCTCTAGTGGCGACTGGCAAACGACCGAAGCCGTATTAAAAGATCCGGCCACCATGTATCAACACGTGGACAAGACATGACACAATCGATTCTGGAACAACTAGACACCGTGTTGGCATCGCGCAAAACTGGCGACCCTGACAGTTCTTATGTCGCCAGCCTGCATCACAAAGGTTTAAATAAAATACTTGAAAAAGTAGGCGAAGAAGCAATCGAAACCGTACTTGCAGCGAAAGACGCAGAACGCGACCAAGATAATAGTAAACTTATTTATGAAACCGCGGATCTGTGGTTTCATAGCTTGGTTATGTTGTCACATCTCGGTGCTGGTCATGAGCAAGTGCTCGACGAATTAGCGCGTCGATTTGGTCTTTCTGGACACGACGAAAAAGCAGCGCGCGACAAGTAAACTCCCAACAAATTAATAAGCAATAAGGAACGACATTATGGGTTTAGGCGGCATTAGTATTTGGCAACTCTTAATTATTCTCGCCATCGTAGTTTTGCTCTTTGGCACCAAAAAACTGAAAGGCATGGGCAGCGATCTTGGCGGCGCATTAAAAGGCTTTAAAGACAGCATGCAAGGCGATGACGACGCCAAAAATATTGAAAAGAAAGAACAAGAAGACGCTGACGCTGCTCAGAAAACAGAGAAAAAAGACGAGTCAAAACTGTAAATGTTTGATATCGGCTTTGCAGAGCTACTGGTCATTGCCGTTCTAGGCCTGTTAATACTTGGCCCAGAACGCTTGCCCGGTGCAATTAGAACAACGTCTTTGTGGATCGGACGCCTGCGCCGAAGTTTTAATAACATTCGCTCTGAAATAGAAAAAGAAGTAGGCGCCGACGAAATTCGTCGCCAGCTACACAATGAGTCGATACTTGCGTCACTAAAAGAAACCAAAAATACCGTAAAAAACGAAATTCAAAATGCCGAGCAGCAACTCAGTGAAGCAGAGAACAGTATCGCGGCAGACAACACGCAAGACAAACCGGCCAAAGACTCAAACGATAACTCCACTCCAGAAATACACACAGCAACAGATCAAGATAAAACACCATGAGCGATGCCGAACAGGATCAAAGTCAGCCACTAATTGCCCACCTAACTGAGCTGCGTGATCGGCTACTGCGTATTGTCCTAGCTATATTGATCTGCACACTGGCGCTGTTCCCTTTTGCCAATAACATTTACACCTTTGTGTCTGAGCCTATGCAGCGCCTATTGCCTGAAGGCAGCAGCATGATAGCGACGGAAATTGCATCTACCTTTCTTACCCCCTTTAAGCTGGTCTTAGTCTCCGCATTTTGCCTAGCTATGCCAGTCATTCTGCATCAAATATGGCAGTTCGTTTCACCGGGCATGTACCGCCACGAAAAACGCATCGCCGCACCGCTACTAATTTCAAGTGTCGCCCTATTTTATGCCGGCCTGGCCTTCGCCTACTACGTAGTATTTCCATTGGTGTTTGGCTTTTTCAGCGGCATTACACCGGAGGGCGTAAGCTACACCCCTGATATAGCACGCTTCCTAGACACCGCGCTTAAACTCTTTTTGGCTTTCGGAGTCGCTTTTGAAATTCCGATTGCGACGGTTCTCGTCATCGCCTCGGGCGCCATCACCGCAAATGAATTAGCCGAAAAACGCCCCTATGTGGTCATTGCCTGTTTTGTCTTTGGCATGCTACTGACACCACCGGATGTGATTTCACAGATGCTACTAGCGATACCTATGTGGCTACTGTTTGAAGTCGGAATTATCTTCGGCAGACTGGTAAAAAAGAAGGCGGCAGCGATTGGCGGCGAAGAGCAAGATTAGGGCGCAAGCAATATCAATACTCGTCCGGCGGCGCCTCGTAGCCAAAGGCCAGATTTTCAAAACGGGTGTGCTTACCGATAAAGCTTAAGCGCGCTGTTCCAATCGGGCCGTTACGCTGCTTACCAATAATAATCTCAGCCATGCCCTTATCAGCCGACTCTTCGTTGTACACTTCGTCGCGATAAATAAACATGATGACGTCAGCATCCTGCTCGATCGCACCAGACTCCCGCAAATCTGAATTGATTGGTCGCTTATTTGGTCGCTGCTCCAGGGCGCGGTTAAGCTGCGACAAGGCAACAACTGGGCACTCAAATTCCTTGGCGATTCCTTTCAAGGAGCGCGAAATTTCAGATATTTCTGCGGTACGGCCTTCACTGCCAGTACCAGCTACTTTCATTAACTGCAAATAGTCGAGCATGATCATGCCGATACCGCCATGTTCACGGACGATTTTTCGTGCACGTGAACGCACTTCGGTCGGCGTTAATGCCGGCGTATCATCGATAAACAAGGGCCGATCTTTCAGCTTTGTTACCGCGGCACTCAACTTTGGCCAATCCTCTTCTTCAAGCTTGCCGGTGCGCACACGGGTCTGATCGATACGTCCAACCGACGACAACATCCGCATCATCAACTGATTTGCCGGCATCTCCATACTGAACACAAGCATGGGCAAATCACTACTCAACAAGGCATTTTCAACCAGGTTCATCGCAAACGTGGTCTTACCCATCGACGGTCGCGCCGCGACAATGATGAGATCAGATTTTTGCAAACCCGAAGTCATTTCATCGAGCTTTTCAAAGCCGGTGGTGAGACCAGTAATCGCGCTGTCACTGCTAAACAATTCGTCAATTTTATCAACGGCCTGTTTGAGTAACGGGTTAATCGGGGTGAGACCACCGGTCTTGGGGCGCTCCTCAGAAATCTGCATGATGGCCCGTTCGGCCTCATCCAAAATTTCATCGCTGTTACGGCCTTCGGGATTAAAACTATTATCAGCGATCGCGTTCGCGGCGCTGATCAAAGAACGAAAGGTTGCCCGCTCCCGTACAGCCTGTGCATACGCGCGAATATTGACAACAGAAGGGGTATTACTGGCGATGTCAGCGAGATACGCAGAACCGCCCACTGACTCTAACTCACCAGATTTTGCGAGCGATTCAGCAAGAGTGACGACGTCTATCGGTTGCTGAAGCTGAACAAGACGCACCATCTGCGCGAAAATTTTGCGATGCTCAGGCCGAAAGAAATCCCCTTCGCCAACCACGTCGGCGACAGAATCCCAGCCCTCATTGGCGATCATCAAGCCGCCAAGCACCGACTGCTCTGCCTCTACCGAGTGCGGGGGCAATTTCAGCTGTGCGAAATCGCGCTCTTCGGCGAAATCTGGTGGTGACTCTGGGTAAACGTCGGGGTGCACTGGACCATCACTAAGCAATATAAGATCGGGCATTGTTGCAAAAAAAAAGCACCACCGCTACAAACAGCGATCGTGCTTTTTTACTCACATAGCTATATCCGCATGTGCTGCGATACTGCAGCGCTATTTCGCTGCAGCCAATATAGCTAATGGTGTAGCAGTCTTACTCAGCAACAACAGTAATGCTGACAGTCTGTACTACATCGCTATGCAATTGAATAACGACGTCGTAGCTACCCAGGTCGCGAATTGGACCTTCTGGCATACGGACTTCGCTTTTATTCACTTCAACGCCAGCAGCAGTAACAGCGTCTGCAACGTCGCGAGTACCGATAGACCCGAACAACTTGCCGCCATCACCCGCGTTTGCGCCAATAGTCACAGCTAGCTCAGCTAGCTTTGCGGCACGCGAATCAGCGCTGCTGCGCTTCTCAGCTGCAGCTGCTTCCAAGCCCGCGCGGCGAGTTTCAAACTCAGCAACGTTGGTTTTAGTGGCAGGAACAGCCTTGCCATACGGAATCAGGAAATTACGTCCGTAACCGGATTTAACGTTAACCTGATCACCCAGATTGCCAAGTTTGCCAATTTTCTCCAGCAGAATCACTTGCATGGTTCTTACCCTCTCAAATACGCCGACATTCACGTTGTCCTACGGTGCAGGACGAACCGGTAAACGCCGTCTAATATCAATCCAACTATCCACAATCGCTGCCAGTATCAACGCCACCCATAGCGGCCGCAATATTAACAACGCAACGTAAAAAACTATTAACCAAGCACGGCCTAAGCCCAAACGACCAACCACACCATGCACTAAAGCTAAACCAGCAGTCACAATCGGCATAACGCACATTATTGCCCAAAACCGGTAATCACCACCGACTTTGCTTAACAACAACATCACCACCACAAGGCCGATGGTAATTGTCGGCGAGAGCCTAAGCTGCCACATTTCCAGACGAAATCCGCCTGGGTTGTACAACAAAGCCTGCCACCAACGCCCCAGCATTACCGCTAAGGTGCTCCAAAGCACCGCGCTCACGCCAATCAATGCCGCTACATCTCCAGTGGTAATCTCTGGAAATGCGCCCGGTGCTGACGCCTGCATTTGTTGCAGCATAGGCTGCACAAGCTCGAGCACCGACACCAAATAGGCATTGGCAAATTGCGTAAGCAGCAAGGCTGAAAACAAGCCTACTGCTGCCGCAGTAACTAAGGCATTTGACCACTGCTGCGTATTGCGAAGCACAAGCGCTGAGGCCGAAGCCCCAAGCAGCATTGCCAGCGGACCGACATCTGCCCCGATTGTTGCCACCGCTATGGCCGGCAACAGCGCCCAAAAAACCACATAAGCGCCTTCGGCCAAACCTTTGCGCAGCAACACAAGTACCGCTGCTGCCACGCCGACCCAAGCAAATACTAAGGTGCCGACACCTAAGCCTGCAACGGCTACTGCCTGCAAGCGCCCTTTCATTATAAATTCAGCTAAGGCGCGCATGGTATTACGTCGTTTTCTTACTTATGGCTGTCTGTATAAGGCAGCAAAGCTAGGAAACGTGCGCGCTTAATTGCAGTTGACAATTGGCGCTGGTATTTAGCATTAGTACCAGTGATACGGCTTGGTACAATTTTGCCTGTTTCAGAAACATAGGCTTTCAGGGTTTCCAAATCTTTATAATCGATCTGGCTAACACCTTCCGCTGTGAAGCGGCAAAACTTACGACGACGGAAAAAACGTGCCATAACTATTCTCCTAACTCAGTCCGCAATTATTCAGCGTTATCTTCTGCCATATCGGCATCAGAATCGCTATCGTCATCAGCTGTTGACTCAGAGTCATCACGGCTGCGCTCTACACGTTGCTCGCTGCGGCTACGACGCTCGCGGCTCTCTTTTTCCGCTTTCATGATAGGCGACTCTTCAGTCACTGCTTCATCGCAACGGATAATGAGGTTACGCAATACAGCGTCGTTGTAACGGAAGTTAGTAGTCAACTCTTCCACTGCTTCAGCAGACGCTTCAGCATTGATCAACACGTAGTGTGCTTTGTGGATTTTGTTGATAGGGTAAGCCAGTTGACGACGGCCCCAATCTTCTAGACGGTGAACTTTACCGCCATCTTTTTCTATGGCTTGAGTATAACGCTCAACCATACCTGGTACTTGCTCGCTCTGGTCTGGATGAACCAGGAACACAATCTCGTAGTGACGCATTTTCAGCTCCTTACGGGTTAAGCCACCCTTTACGGTGTGACAAGGAGGACAACTCTGCCTGAAATAGACGGAGCTACCATAAATCAAGAGCGCGGATTTTAGGCAAGGCAGCCCTTATATGCAAGCAATTAGCACAATTATTAGCCAATTCTTCACTTTTGACGCTGACGAACAACCTCAAACAGACAAATTCCCGCCGCAACGGAAACATTCAGGCTACTGACCGTACCCGCCATGGGTAGCTTGGCCAAATAATCGCAGTTCTCCCGAGTTAAGCGCCGCATACCGGCACCCTCTGCCCCTAGCACCAAGGCGGTCGGGCCACTTAAGTCGCGATCATACAAGGAGGTATCCGCCTCACCCGCCATACCCACAATCCAAATGCCAGCTTGCTGCATTTGTTGAAGACTGCGAGCAAGGTTGGTGACCTGGATAAATGGCACCACGTCGGCAGCACCGCACGCCACTTTAAACACGGTAGCACCTAGCCCGACAGAATTATCACGGGGCGCCACCACGGCAGTTACCCCTGCCGCATCAGCACTGCGCAGGCATGCACCTAAATTATGGGGATCTGTAATTCCATCGAGCACCAATATCAAGGCTGCACTACCTGCCGCCGCCACAAGATCCGGCAAATCCTTTTCTCGAAACTCCGGAGCTGGCTCGACTTGAGCAATCACACCCTGGTGACGCCCTTCGACCATTTTATCCAGCTCTTCCCGCGGCCGCTGCACAACGGCAATTGACGACGACGAGGCCAAACTAAGCACCTCTTGCAAGCGCTTATCCGCTCGCCCATTTTGCACATAAAGATTTTTTACCCGCTCAGGACTGCGCGACAACACCGCCTGCACGGCATGGATACCAAATATTTTTTCAGTCACAACTTTTTACTCTACCGACTGCGACGTTTACTAGATACGCCCGATTTCTTTGCGGTTGCAGACTTACCCGCACCGGTTTTCTTAGCTTTAGTGCTTGCGGCCTGCTTGGGCGCTGGCGTCTTCGCCGCAGCCGTTTTTGGCTTTGCACTCCGACGCTTAGATCCGCTAGATTTGCCAGTCGTAGCCTTTCCGCGACCCGACTTCGCATTCGCAGGAGGCACCAAACCCTTGGCTAAGGCCTCGCGCACGGATGGCTTCTGGCGCTTGGCGGGCTCGCCCGACGGCAGCGCCAGATCAATCTTACGCTGATCGAGATCAACCCCCATCACCTGTACCCGAACGGTATCACCCAATTGGAAAACCCGCCGAGTGCGCTCGCCAATCAAGCGCTGATGCGCCTGATCAAACTGATAGTAGTCCTGCGGCAAAGCTGAAATATGCACCAGGCCTTCTATATATAAGTCTTTAAGTTCGACAAACATCCCAAATCCAGTAACAGCGGCAATGACCCCGTCGAACTCGCTTCCCACATGCTCCTGCAAAAATTCGCACTTTAAAAACGCCATGACATCGCGGCTCGCATCATCCGCTCGGCGCTCTGCCATCGAACAATGCATGCCCTGCGCGACTAAGGCCTCCATATCATAGGGATAGATTTTCTTGCGATTTAATGCCGGCGCACCCTCTACTTTCAGGAAGCACTTAGCCGCCTCACCGCCACCACTACGCACTAAATACCGCAGCGCACGATGCACGAGTAAATCGGGGTAGCGGCGTATTGGAGAAGTAAAATGGGTATAACCAGTATAGTGCAGACCAAAATGCCCCTCGTTGTCAGGCTGATACACCGCCTGGCTCAAAGACCGCAATAACATGGTTTGAATAACAGCCGCATCAGCACGCTCACCCAAGCTAGATAACAGTAGCTGATAGTCTTTCGGACTTGGCTCGGCACCACCGCGCAAACCCAAACCGATTTCTTGCAAAAACTCGCGCATATTAATGAGCTTTTGCTCGGTAGGCCCGCTGTGCACACGATAAAGCGCCTCTAAGCCCGCGCGCTCCAGCGCCTTGGCCGTTGCCACGTTGGCGCACAACATGCACTCTTCGATCAGGCGATGTGCGTCATGGCGACGAATTGGCACAATCGCTTCGATGCGCTTCTCATCGTTGAACACGATACGGGTTTCAACGGTCTCAAAATCGATTGCGCCGCGCTCTGAGCGGGCTTTGCGCAGAGTAAAGTAAAGCTCGTGCAAATCTTTTAAATTGGGCAATAAGTCGCGGTTTTTGCCTGTGTCATAACTAGGGTCAACATCCTTTAACTCCAGTAGAGCGCCAACCTCGTTATACGTTAGTCGAGCATGAGACCGAATAAGCCCCTCATAAAACTGGTAACCGCTCAGCTTACCAGTCGCACTGATGGTCATTTCGCAGACCATGGTTAAGCGGTCTACGTCGGGCTTTAATGAACACAAACCGTTAGACAATGCTTCAGGCAGCATAGGCACAACACGGTCAGGAAAATACACCGACGTCGCACGCTTGTGCGCTTCTTCATCTAATGCCGAACCGACTTGAACATAATGAGAAACATCGGCAATCGCCACCCACAAACGCCAGCCGCCGGATTTTTTCGGCTCACAATACACCGCATCATCAAAGTCGCGCGCATCTTCACCATCAATAGTAACTAAGGGAAGCTCACGCAAATCAACACGATGTTTCTTGTCTTTCGCCAAGGGCTCCGAACCAAAGCGTCGCGCCTCTTCGTCTACTGCCTCCGGCCATTCAAAGGGAATATCATGGCTGCGAATGGCCAACTCAGTTGCCACACCCACGGTGCGGCGATCACCCAATACTTCGGTAATCCGACCGCGAGCCTGCTGGCGCGCACCGGGCTGCTGAGTAATCTCAAGCATAACGTAGTCGCCTTCTTTGGCAGCTCCTACGTCGGCGTCCTCCAAAGCCAGCCAATTCTGAATACGGGTGTTTTCAGGAACCACCTGCGGCAAGCCGCGATGCATCATCAACTTGCCAACCAATTGCTGAGTATTGTGCTCAACAACCTCGATAATCACGCCTTCGCGTCGACCGCGCTGGTCAACACCAGTTACCTCAACCTTGACGATATCACCGTCAAACACTTGCTGCATTTGGCGATTGGCCAAATACACATCTTCATCCTCACCCTCAATGACGACAAAACCAAAGCCATCGCGATGCCCCTGCACTCGACCCAACATGGCATCACCACCACTGATCGCGCGCAAACGGCCGCGCCGCCCTTCAATGATCTGACCGTCTCGGAGCATCGCTTTCACGCGGCGACGCAAGCCCTCCTCCTGATCCTCGCCCTCAACCTCTAGCTGTCGGCGCAGCTGAGACAGGCTCAGGCCATTCTCAACATCTTTCAATTGCTCGAGAATAAACTCACGGCTTGGCACCGGATTATCGTAACGCGAAGCCTCGCGCTCAGCGTGGGGGTCAGGGAGATTGCGGCGTTTTGCCATTCAGTAAAACTTCCTTTGAAAACGGATTTAAAAACATGCTGGGTAGTGTAACGCAACCGTTGACAAAAATACTTTCTATCAGTAAATTGCGCGCCTCGGTATAATAGCCGCTCATCTCCTGCCCAGGTGGTGAAATTGGTAGACACGCCAGCTTCAGGTGCTGGTCCTCGCAAGGGGGTGGAGGTTCAAGTCCTCTCCTGGGCACCATGAACATCTCGCGCTAACCACTAGCTATCGCTACCCTCATTACTCGCCGTTCGACTACTTCTATCAGCTGATAAAACTTTGAACTTGTTAGTGTTTTTTAGTTACCGAGCAGGCTTAACAACTGCGAGTATTGCTAAAATAAGCGGTCGGCTGTCGTAATCAGGGTTTGCTGCTAGCATCAATGCTGCCTCGGTAAAACAGCCCATTAACATTCTTTGCAATAGCACGACATCATTTTCTGAGAGAAGAGGTACTGAGTCACTTTGCTCGAAATACAGAGATAGTTGGTCACGAAATATTTTCGTAACGGCTCTAACAACACTAGTATCTTCCCAGCGCTCGCGCCCCAAAATAATTGGCGCATCGCTTAGCACTATGCGCGCAAAATAAGGTTGCTGAGTCTTCTCGATCAGCATGTCCCAAATTTCTATAAGACTCACTTTCTCGGCTCTTAACCCAATCCCCTCAATCTGTTGAGAAAATTCCAGCTCCATTGCCTCGGTAACAGCCAAAAACAACGACTGCTTGTTTCCAAAATAATGGTAGATCGGCGTAATCGTTAACCCGAGGTCTGCGGCAATATCCTTTAACGATGTATCTGCATAGCCTTTGGAGCCGAAAATACGGCAAGCACTTTCCAACACCTTTATTTGAGTGGTTTCACGGCGCTCCGCTTGAGTTTGTCGCTTCGGCTTCGCTTCAGCGGCGCTGACAGTTGCCTTTTTTTTACTTGATAACTCAGTACTCAAGGGCGCTCTCACTTCATTTGGTCAATCTCAGATTATACCTGAGGTTCAGAGGCATTCTATAAAATTGACTTATATAATATAGTTATATAACATCGATATTGCGTTACGGCCCCTGTCTTTTATCTAGATAAGCCTTTATCACCGACAGAACTAGGCTTAATAATCACAGAGGGCTTATGCAGAGCATTAGCAACCCAGCACTCACCGCATGCAACCTGAATAGCCTTCAACTGAAAAACAGGCTCATCAAGGCAGGGACTTTTGAAAACTTGAGTCCAAATGGGAGGCCAGGTCGGGACTTGCTGAATTTCCATAGTGAGATTGCGCGCGGTGGTGCTGCAATGACGACTATTGGTTATTGCGCGGTCGAAAATGCCGGGCGATTGAATGCCGATATGCTTTGTATGCACGAGGACTACCGTGAGGACATTCGCGATCTTGTTCAGGGAATTCAGGAGCTTGGCTGCAAAGTGTCTGGTCAGATGGGTCACTGTGGCGCCTTCTCTAAAAACCATACCTTGGATGGTCGCCCCAAGGGGCCCCGTGGTGGTTTGAATCTCTTAGGGTTCGCGGAGGGGATGTGGTTTTGCGACGCGATGAAGCTAAGTGATATCGAAAGTCTAGTAAACGCGTATGGCGAAGCGGCGAAATTCATGAAGTCTGTAGGCTTCGACGCCTTAGAAATTCATTTTGGTCATGGCTATGGGCTATGCCAATTTCTCAGCCCACTTACCAATAACCGCAAAGACAACTATGGTGGCTCCGTCGAAAACCGCCTTCGACTTCCACTTAGAGTCCTTGCAGCGGTTAGAGAAGCAGTCGGAGATGATTTCCCAATTATCGGCAAAATTAGCATGTCAGAGGGGCGCCGCGGCGGCATCCGTCTTGAAGATTCAATCGATATTTGCAGAGCGCTCGATAAGGCTGGTATCGACGCGATCATTACTAGCAGCGGAACCAGCACGATGAACCCAATGCTGATGTTCCGCGGTGACAGCATTCTGCCGTCGCTATTGCGATACGAAAAAAATCGATTCATGCGTTTGATATTGCGTCTCATGGGTCGCAAAATGTTTCCTGCCATGCCTTTCCATGACATGTATCTTCTTGAGCACGCAAAGCGCATTCGAAAAGCGGTTAAGTGCAAGATGATCTATATAGGTGGCGCTGTTAGTGGCGAGAATTTTAAGCACATATTAGATGTCGGATTTGATTTTATCCAGTTAGGCCGCAGTCTTTTAGCTGACCCCGACCTTCCGACCAAGCTTGCAGAAAAGCCAGGTTATACAAGCCGGTGTAACCACTGCAACCAATGTGTCGGCACAATCGCAAGCCCACTAGGCATTCACTGTCCTCAGTTTTTTGACGGTGCCAGGTCATGAATATTTTGATTACTGGCGCGTTTGGAAATCTTGGGCAGATGTGTATAGAGAGTGCGCTAGAGCAAGGCTATAAAGTGCGCTGCTTCGATCTCGATAGCCGACTAAATCAAAGACTAAAGAGCCGATATACCAATCGCTGCGAAGTGATCCTTGGTGATATTCGCAATACCAAACTACATTCCAAATTACTGACGGACATTGATGCAGTTATTCATAATGCTTCCCTACTACCGCCGTCATCAGAAACCCAGGCAAAACTAGCAGAAGAAATAAACGTTAACGCAACGAAGGCCCTGATCCGAAGTATGGAGGCCTGCCCGCAACCGCCGAGGTTTGTGTTCCCATCTTCTGTCACAGTGTTTGGAAAATCCTGTCTAGGTGAAAAGGCTAAAACACTTTCAGATAGTGTATTTCCTAGTGACAATTACACGCGTCATAAAATCGAAATCGAACAAGAATTAAGTGCCTCCAGCTTACCATGGGTGATTTTGCGGGTAGGCGTTGCTGTAGATAACCGCACTCTAAAAGCTGACCGAGAAACAATTCGTCAGCTGCTTAAAATACATCCGGAGTCGCCGGTAGAGTTTGTTCATCCTAAAGACGTTGCACTAGCAATGTGTAACGCCGTGAACTCAGCTTCTGCAGACCGTAAAACACTACTCATTGGCGGTGGTAAGGACTGCCAGATTAGTCATTACCGATTTATAAAAACAGTATTTAGCGCGCTTTCTCTGACATTGCCGTACAACACTACTAGCCAAGAAAGCTATTACACCCACTGGATGGATTCGACTGAAGCACAAAAAATACTTAATTTTCAGCGTCACACCTTTGACGACTACGAGCAGGAAATGGCAGATCGAATGCGTTTTATTCGGATTGGGATCTGGCCGCTACGCCCACTTTTAAACCGCCTACTGCCTTACGCGTTGGCAAAAATATAATAAATTGTAAAATAGACTGGTGCATAATGAATATTCATAAAAAACTGCTACTCCCACTATCACTTACTGCAATCGTGACCCCTAGCCACGCGCAGGACAGCAGCGATAACGACAAAGAAAGAGCACGAGGTCAGATAGAAGAGGTTATCGTGACGGCTCGGAAACGAGCTGAAAACATTCAAGAGACGCCAGTAGCTGTCACAGCTATTACCGGTGATTCTTTGCGTGAACAGGGAATTTTAAGTGCGCAAGAGTTGAGTAAATCCGTACCGAGCCTACAGATAAATAATAGCACTTCACCGCAAATTTTTATCCGTGGAATTGGCCAACGCGCCCCGTTTGCGCGCTTTGATCCCTCCGTAAGTGTGTACTTGGACGGGATATTTATTCCCCGCCCAGACGGACAGCTGCTCGACACTATTGATGTTGACAGCGTACAGGTATTGCGTGGTCCCCAGGGCACCTTGTTCGGAAAAAACAATACGGGTGGCGCATTAGTATTCAGTCTAACCAAGCCTAATGAAGAGTTTGGCGGCTATATAGAAAGCAGTCTTGGCAACTACAATGAGCAACGTTTACAAGCAGCCGTTGACTTACCAATTAATGATGAGTTGTTTACGCGGATTTCAGTTAACACTCGTCGTCGCGACGGCTTTTTACAAGACGCGACTGGCCGGGAGAATCAATCGATCGATCGACTCTCCGCAATATTCCAAACTCGCTGGCTCGCTAGCGATGCTCTAACCATAGATAGCTTTACTTTTGCTGGCCGTACCCGCGAAAACTTTCCTTCGTATCATTGCCGCATTGTTAGTGATGATGCGCTATTTGTTAATGGCCTAGGTATTCTTTGGCCTGGTGATACCGACCCAAATAATCCTAGCGCCTATCGCGATAACTGCGAAGCGAACTCACGTGAATCACAAGGCGATCTTCATACCAATCAAGGCGACAGTCAGCGCCAAAACAAAGATCAAGACGAACTTATGTTTGGTCTGACTTTTGATTATCAGCTCAATGAGAATCACAGTGTCAAGTCGATAATCGGTTACCGTGACGCGACCAAATACAATCCCCAAACAACCGCAGATGATGGCGGGCCTGCAGAATTTTTACGCGCAGACCTTCTGGACGATAGCAGCCAAGAATCACTGACTGTAGAACTCCAGTTCAACGGCGTGTTATTCGACAATATTGATTATGCGGCGGGAATCTTTTGGCAAGATGAATATAAGTCGGAACGCTTTAATACCAGCAACCCTTTAGTCGGCGCAGAGCCTATAGCCTTCCTGGGTTTAGCCTCTGGTCAAGCGGGCTTTGATCTTACCGCCGTCACCGATTTACTGAGCAGTCTAACCAGTCTAGTTCCGGGAGGAACGATACCCCTTGTTGCAGGTGCGGCGCCGTTGGCCACTGTTCAGGATTTTGAAATCGACGGCGAAACCTTTGCCGCCTTTTCACAAGCGACTTGGCATATCACCGATAATTTTGAATTGACAGTGGGTGGGCGTTACACCGAGGAAACACGTACTTCATACCTTGAAACCCGCGGCGCAGACCTTGCCGAGGTAACCTCGATTATTAGCAGCGCCGACCCTCGCTTTGTACCCATACTGCCTGATATGGCAGCACTCGCGTTCTTGGGTAGATGGTCACAAGATCCGCTGACAATTGCGAATAATATATTAAAAGAGCGCTTTCCCGGCGATATTCGCGCGCCCCTTGGTGAGGCCCGAATAGACCGTCGAAGCGATACTTTTCGGCAGTTTACTCCTATGGCGTCTGCTGCATACATTCTCCCAGAAGACTTGTTAAATGACAGCCTAATCGATTCGGCAATGGTCTACGCGACCTGGAGCAATGGGTTCAAGTCTGGCTTTCAAGAACCATTTGGTCTTGATGGCCTTACTGTGGTCGAGCCAGAAGAGCTCGAAAATAGAGAGATCGGCTTAAAAATTGACGCTCTACAACGCTCACTGAGAGTGAATATCGCCGCCTATTCGATGACATTTAAAAATATGCATCTGATTACCGTGAATGTTGATTCTAATAACGCATTGGTTGTCGGCTCACAAAACGCAGGGGCGTCAGCCATTGAAGGCGTCGAACTCGAAGTAATGTGGTTTCCGTCGATGAACACGATGATCAATTTCACGTACAGCAATAATAACTATCGCTACGAAGAGTTCATGGACAATGACCTCAAGTCGCTAGCGCTGCGGGGAGAGTTTGTTCCGATTGATCGATCAGACGAGGAATTTGCTGTTTCTCCTGAAGTGACTGCAGCCTTAGGCATTCAGCACACACTGGAAACTGAGTTTGGTCGATTCGTTCCACGCCTGGACGCTAGTTACAAAAGTGATATTTATCTCGGCCTAGACCGCGGAGCTTGGGATGCCTCTAAAAAGGACAAGTCACTTGCTTATGCGGATGCTTACGTTCTATTTGACGCACGGGTTAGCTGGACCGGTGATGATGAAAGCCTGAGTATTGCAGCTTATGTTAAGAACCTCACCGATGAGCGCTACGATATTGGCGCAGTATCAGCTGGAGATAGCATTGGCACCTTCACTAGCGTACTTGGCGATCCACGAACCTACGGTGTCGAGTTACGCAAGACCTTCTAACCCTGTCGTTACATCTTAAAGGTAGCTTTGAGCTAAGTGTGAGGAGCTGCTGTTATTCTATTTGGATTTTTTATGAAGCAACTACGGGGAAAAACCGTCGTTATTACGGGGGCAGCAGGTGGCTTAGGGAGCGCCTTGGCCGAAGCGTTTGTCAATCAAGGCTGCCACCTTGCGTTAATAGATATCAATCAATTGGCTTTAAATACGCTAGCTGAAAAGCTGCAGAAATCTGATTTGCGAATTAGCTGCCATTATGTAGATTTGAGTAAAACAACAGAGATTGACGCCTTACCAGAAGAATTAATGAGCGTTCATTCTTCAATCGATGTGATTGTTAATAACGCTGGAATGACACTACAAAAGAGCGCAGAAAATCATTGCATCGACGACTGGCAGCGGGTGTTCGGTCTTAATTTCTGGTCTGCCGTATTAATGTGTCGGGCGTTGCTTCCATTGTTACGCCAACAAAAGACTGCGCATATTGTGAATCTTTCTAGCATGGCGGCTTTTTACGGTTTGCCAAGTCAGTGCTCATACAGCAGCAGCAAAGCGGCCGTACAGGCGTACAGCGAGTCCTTGCGCGCAGAGCTCAGTGGCGAAGGTATTGGTGTCAGCTGTATATATCCCGGTGCAATACAGACCAATATGATTATGGCGACATTGAGCGAGTCTGATGATTTGGAGCAAGCTCAAAAAAATCTGGCCTTGGCTCAACGCTTTGGGATTTCACCCGATAAGGCGGCGAAGAAAATTTTACGTGGGATCAGGAGAAACTCACCATGCGTAACAATTGGAGCCGACGCAAAACTGTTTAAATTCATCAGCAGAACCTTCCCAGGGTTAACGGCGATGCTGCTAGCCCGAACCTATTCTCGACTTACTAATACTACGCGTCAGTGCAGCCACACAGGCTAAGCCTAGTATTGTATGGCCGTGTTTTGTCATCTGCTCCGAACAGCTATTTCACTGCTTAGTATGCTCTGACCAGTGCCCGGAGCGGGTATGCCTTCACTCCCGAGTACCAAGCAAGGAAAATCGATAGCGCCACCGCTGCTGAATGAACGTTCGCGGGCTAGATCACACACGGACTGCCCAGCTATCACTGCGGCACCTGTCCGGCCGGCAACAGTTCCGGTATCAGCTGCGTGGTCGAAATGGCCGTTACCAATGAAGATGGCTTCGGCTTGCAGTGCGGCCAAATCTTCCCGACTGATTGGAGTTGTGCCCTCTTGAACACCCACACTTTCCCACGCGTCCAGCAGCACCAAATGCCCACCGATTGAGGCAACGTAGCTAGACACGCCACCACCACAGCTTCCGCCTGCATCAAGGCCCAGCATGTCGTCTCAAGCAGCTTGTGCGGCTGCGCTAATCACCGGCCGAGCGGGCAGAGGCACCCAGTTAGCCGGCGCAATATCGCCGCGGTTCTGCGT
Organism: uncultured Zhongshania sp.; assembly: GCF_963975605.1. Classification (NCBI taxonomy): domain Bacteria; kingdom Pseudomonadati; phylum Pseudomonadota; class Gammaproteobacteria; order Cellvibrionales; family Spongiibacteraceae; genus Zhongshania; species uncultured Zhongshania sp. The sequence continues at coordinate 207,702 of NZ_CAXBHN010000004.1, forward strand.
CGCAGACGAAAGCATTTGAAATGAACTGCTGGATACCAGTTATATCTTCCAACCACGATGTCGACGGGCATCCGGCGAGGGTGTGGAGAGACTAACAATCCACATCACAGATCTTATCTTAGCCCCTACTGGATACAATACTTCTCAGCGCACCTCGCGTATCCAGTTCAACAAAAGCACTGCCGAAACGCTGCGCCAGATTTTGGCAGATCGCGGGACTCTGGTAGTCATCTTCCGCACCGGTGCATATCCAGATTGGAAGACCGTACGCGGGAGAACAGCGGTAATGCAGCCAGGCCTCGTCGAAATCGGGCTTATCCGCCACGCCTACTGTAAGCGAGTCTATATACAACCTTAATAGGTCCTGCTCATGCTCGCAACGATCTTCGACGCTCAACGCACTTACCAGAAAATAGCCAACATCAAAAGACCAATGACCGCGACGAACAACACCCCAGTCGTAAAAACCGAAACCACCATCGGGAAGCAAGTAGGTATTGCCAACGTGAGCATCACCATGCAGCAGTGTCTGCGGGCCTATTGAAAGACTCCGCAAGTACTCCGCCCAAGTATCTACCAGCATCCTGGGACCCGCCTCGACTACCTGCGCTGGCAGCCACTCCAGCAAACGCTTAGTGCCTCGCCCACATCCGTATTTCATCAAAAACGTAAAGGTGCCTGAGGCCTTCCAAGGGCGAACCCAATCAAGCTCTGGATGAGTCTTATTATTCAAGCCCCAAAAGGCGCTATGCATTTTGGCAAGTTCTCTTAATCCGGTGGCAACTTGATCTACGGTCAAAGGCGTCGTTGCATCATTCAGGGTAGCACCCCTGCTACCTACATCTTCCATAACGATGACGTCGTTCATACGCAATTTGTCTACGGCGCCATAATAGAACAATGGATGCTCAAGACAGAGGTCGACACCTGAGTTACAAAGGCTACCTTCTATGTAAGCATTACCTGTCATGGCGTGAAAAAACCTGCGCAGCCAGTTTCCCTTAGTCTTCGCAAACACCGTTTTGGGGCCATCCCCACTGGCATATTCAAGAGCGAATAACGCCCTACTGCTTGTTCCATCGGAGCCACCGATACGATGAAACGCCTTTAATCTGGCTTCGGGATAATCTTTGGCAATGACCTTTTCCATCCAAGCAATGCCGATATTCCATGTTACCGGTACCGCTCGCGTACTGTTATTCATCGTGCTATTCCTTAAAAGCTATAGCGCAGGCGAGCGCCGTACATTTTTGGAAATCCAACCTGACGACTCTCAATGCCCGTCGCTACATAGGTTCCAGAGACATAGGTTAAATACTGCTCATCCAAAATATTTGTACCAAAGAGAGTCAAATCAAAATTGCTACCCAACACACCTAACCAAGAGGCATTAACGTTCAACAAGTTATAATCAGGCAGGACGTCGTGAGGCGTTGAATTTGATGCCGCTGCGCGTTGCTCGCCAGTGTAAGTGTAGGTGACACCCACATCCATTAAACCTATGTCTGCGCTGACGGGAAGCTGGTACTTTAGCGTTGCCACCCAAGAGGATTCAGGCGCGTAAGGAAGTTCATCGCCTTCTGCCGCTATTGGAACAAACGTGGATGCTGCTATTTGACCGGACAAGGGATTGCCTGACGCCTCTGTAACTGCGCGCTCAACATCCGCCGGGTCGACATCGCTCTGCTTTAGCAGCTCGGTATCCAGTTGCGAGTATGAAATGCTCAGACTAAGGGGCTCGAACAGCTGAAAGTAGGCTTCAACTTCAAATCCGTTGATTTCCGCCTCACCCGCGTTAACAATCCCCGTAGTAGGACCGGAACTCGCGGAGTTATAGCCGATTTGAAGTTGCATGTCTTTTAGATCATTGTGGAATACCGCAATATTGACGCGACCAGGCACAGGCCCGCCAAAGGTGGTTTTCGCACCGATTTCATAGGTATCTGTTCGGCGACAATTAGGATGACCGGTTGACGACAACTATCTTGGCCGGTTG